>CAZNQG010000110.1:0-11125 GCA_964575235.1 uncultured Bacteroides sp. | reverse complement strand
ACCATCTACCAGGCAGCCAGCAACGACCCGGACCTGAACAGCGACCCGTTTATTGTGTCAATCGGCGATTACCTCCAGGCCAGGAACCTTTCCATGCTGGTATGGCCGAATCCGGCTTCAAACCGGGTTTACATGGCATTCTCCGGAGCTATCAGCGGACCGGTACAGGTACAGTTGTTCGCCCATACCGGCAGCCTGGTAAGGAACAGCCTGCTGCAACCCGGCACTGAAACGAGCGAGATGGATATAAGCGGGCTTGCAAGGGGCGTATACTTCATCCGGGCGGTCCAGGACGGAAAGGTCATCGGCACCCACAAGCTCCTGATCATGCATTAACGGGAACGGCAGACTGATTCATGAAGGCTTTCTGCCAATGGCGTCAAGAATTTATTTTTAATAGCGTAGCGAATACGGCTGTTTGATCCCGGGTTTTCCCGGGGGAGTTGCCGTATGGAGCAGCGGTTGAAAATAAATTTAGCCTGATTGGGAATTGCCTGAATGAATCAGTCTGCCGTTCCTATTCCTCTACCCTGTTCTCGAGGAATTTCAGCCCGAAGGTCCTGCCGAACTCGAGGAGCTGTGCGGTTTGCCCTTCGCTGGGTAAGAATTTCGTGGCAAGCCCGTCCTGCACGACTTCCAGTTTCAGGTTCTTCAGGTGGTCCTCGATCAGAGGAACGGCTTCACCGCTCCAGCCGTAGGAACCGAAGGAAGCGGCGAGCTTTCCCTTGTCGCGTATGGGATTTATGACCGAGAACAGTTTGTAGACCGGAAGAAGGGTGTTCCGGTTGATGGTCGGGGATCCGATCAGGATCCCGCCCGAGCGGACCATGTTTTCTTCGAGTTCACCCAGCGGGAGGTGCTCGATGTCCAGAACTTCCACCTCGATGTCGCCCGCCTCCCGGATGCCTTTGGCTATGGTTTTTGCCATTTCACCGGTGTAACCGTAAGCGGATACGTAGGTTACCAGGACCCTTCCCTGGTTCCCTTCCTGGGAGTTCAGGTATTTCTCGGCGTATTCCCGCGAGAGGCTTACCTTTTCCTTCCAGGTGGACCGCAGGATGGGTCCGTGCCCGGGACAGATCATGGACACATCCAGTGCATCAACCTTCTCGATGGCTTTCAGCATGAACTTGCTGAAAGGCCTCAGGATCACGTCGAAGTAATACTTGAACGCATCCAGGTAATCCCCGAGCAGGTCATCGAACATCTTCTCGTCGCAGAAATGTGCGCCGAAGGAATCGCAGGTGAACAGGATGCCGTCCTCCTCCAGGTAGGTGTAAATGGTGTCGGGCCAGTGCAGGTTCGCAGCCCCGATGAAGCGGAGCGTCCGGTTCCCCAGGTCCAACGTGTCGCCGTCCTTGATCTTCATAGACTTGAAAGGCCGGTCGATCATCTCGGAGAGGTAATTCAGGGCCTGCCCGCTTCCCACGACCGTGGCGTTGGGAGCGGCATCGAGCAGTCCCTTCAGGCTTCCCGAATGATCCGGTTCGGTATGGTTGCAGACGATATAGTCGATCTCGGACGGATTGCAGAGAGACTTTATCTTGCCCAGGAATTCATCCTGGAAGTTCTTCTTGACCGTATCGATGACCACCTTCTTCCCGGCATCGATGAAATACGAATTATAGGTGGTCCCGTACTGGGTTTCCATGACGATGTCGAAGGTAACCAGGTCACGATCGAGCGACCCGATCCAGGAAACACCCTCGGCAATGGGCAGGATATCGGTTCGGTACATGGGGATGATTTTCCCCAAAATTAATCAAACAAATGTGAATTCGGGCCGGGTGAAAGATTTATCCGGGTTTTCTTATTCGAAGCAGGAGGATTCATGATGGATTCAGGCGCCCGGTCAGTTGAAAAAAAAGCTGCTTGCTCAGTTATTACAGCGCAAACAGCCTTTCAGACTTTAGCAGCGGTCCGATTATTTTTTTTCGGGATCTTTCTTTTCCTTTTTATCGTCGCAGGTCGACTTGCAGGGCTCGGATTTCTTTGAGCATTCTGCCTTATCGCTTTTCTTCTCCGCTTTTTTATCGGCTTTCTTATCGTCTTTCGTGTCGCCTTTTACGGCTTCAACGGCTACCGTGGAAGGGGCTGCCATAACCGGTGCGGTCATTGCTCCCAGAAAAGCGACCAGTGCGATCAGTACAACAAGTTTTTTCATGATTTGAGATTTTAAGGGTTTAAACTTCAGGATTCACTTGGTCAAATATAAAGTGATTGAGGAACGAGGGCTGTTAAGGGGATGTTAAAAGATAAAAAAATCCGAAAATATTATTTTAATTCCGCCAGGGGACTGAGCAATCCCCTGACTTTTTGCCCGGGCCGGACCAGGATCTTACTGCCGCGGGGGAGAAAAACATCGACCCTGGATCCGAAACGAATAAATCCCAGCTGATCGCCTGCCTTGATTTCCTTTCCCTCTCCTGCATAGCTTATGATGCGGCGGGCGACCGCACCGGCGATCTGCCGGACCAGCATCTCCTTTCCCTGCCCCGTTCGGATTACCACGGTATTTCGTTCGTTAAGGGTGGAGGACTTCGGGTGCCAAGCAACAAGGTATTTACCCGGGTGGTAACGGTAATGGATTACGGAGCCTTCGCAGGGATACCAGTTGATGTGTACGTCCCAAACGGTCATGAATACGGATACCTGTATCCTCCGGTCCAGGAAATATTCCCCTTCGGTGGTTTCCTCGACCACGACAACCCTGCCATCGGCCGGGGCATAGATCATCCCGGGACCATACTCTGCGTTGCGCACGGGGTCCCTGAAAAAACGAAGCAGGAAGGCCATGAGTCCCACGCTCGCCCCCAGCAAAACCCAGGCCGGGATGGAGGGACCGGCGGCCAGGAAGATTGCTGCGTTCAGCAGAAGCAGTACCATGAAAGCAGGGATCAGTATTTTATAGCCTTCGCGATGTATCATAGCACGATGTTCAGGTACAGGGCTGCAAGTGGAACGCTTAGAAGCAGGGAATCCAGGCGGTCGAGAACGCCCCCGTGCCCGGGGAGCAGGCTCCCGCTGTCCTTGATCCCCGCTTTTCGTTTCAGGCGGGATTCAAAAAGGTCGCCCAGGCTTCCGAACAGGATAATGACCAGGGCAAAACCGGCCCATTCCAGCGGCGTGAGCAAGGAATAGTAACGGCTGAAAAGCAGTGCGAGCACAAGCGTGAACAAGGCCCCCCCGAGGATTCCTTCCCAGGTTTTAGAGGGACTTACCGAAGGCCATACGGGGTGCCTTCCCGCCAGGCGTCCGGAGACATAGGCCATGGTATCGTTCATCCAGAGAAGGTAAAAGGTGAACAGGATCCAGCGGGGGGAATAGCCAGCTTCCGTTCCGGGCAGAAATGCCAGGAAATGCATCCCGCAGAAACCGGCCAGGAGGTAGATTACAGCGGCGGTCAGGAAGGGTATGTTATCCTTCGCAGGCCGGGATGTAAAAAGGACCACAAGGAGGATCAGCGCGAGGCCGGCCGGCACCAGAAGCCATGAAGCGGGCAGGAACCGTCCTGCGATAAAATAGACCAGGATGAAGCTTCCGCAGATCACGCAGGCGAAAAGAATGCCGAGGGAGCGGGGGACCGAATCGCGGAACATGCGGTCCAGTTCAAACCAGGCAGCGGCAGAGGCCAGACCGAAAAGAACCAGGTAGGTTGCGGGATGAAGCACAAGGGACAGGACGACCAGGGCAATGAATGCAATTCCGGTAATCGATCTGACGAGGGTTTCTTTCACGGAAGGGCTCCTATGGGTTGGATTCAAATTTCCTTGCCAGCATCTTGGCTTTAAGGATCTGGGTGTCCGGAACGTATACCTCGATGTCGCCGAAGCGGTAGGTGCTGTCCATTTTGTTGATGACCTGAACGGAGATGCCGTGGTCTTTGAGGACCTCCTTGAAGATTTCTGCCTGGTATAACCGGTTCGTTGTGTAGGCAATGACCCATCCCTTCTCCATGGCTCGCAATTTGGATCGGCAGGAAAAATTTATGCCGTCTTGCTCCGTGGGGCAGCTTCTTTCTGTTTTTCCTTTTCCA
This sequence comes from uncultured Bacteroides sp., assembly GCA_964575235.1. Classification (GTDB taxonomy): domain Bacteria; phylum Bacteroidota; class Bacteroidia; order Bacteroidales; family SM23-62; genus SM23-62. Next base: position 7,089 of record CAZNQG010000110.1, on the reverse strand, counting down.
GCTTGGGACCGGTCTTCTGGTCCTGCTTCTTCAGTGCCTGGTGGTCCACTTTAGGCCGAGCAGGGGTAGTTCTTTTTTTGGGCTTCGGTTTCTCACCGGCCAGTTCCTTTTTTTCCCAGGGACGGGGACCGAAGATCTTTTCCAGGTCCTCGCTGAAGATCACCTCCTTCTCAAGAAGCTGGCTGGCCAGTTTGGTGAGCCCGTCCAGGTTTTTACGAAGGATCTTTTTTGCCCTTTCGTACTCCTGTTCAATGATGCGGTTTACCTCCTCGTCGATCAGTTCCGCGGTTTTTTCCGAGTAAGGCTTTGTGAAGTTGAAGTCCGCCTGCCCGGTGGAATCGTAAAAACTCTTGTTCCCGACCTTGTCGCTCATGCCGAAATATGAAACCATGGCATAGGCCTGCTTGGTGACCCGTTCCAGGTCGTTCAAGGCACCCGTGGAGATCTTTTCGAAGTTGATCTCTTCGGATGCCCTTCCGCCGAGCGCGGAACACATCTCGTCGAGCATTTGTTCGGTCGTAGTGATCTGACGTTCCTCGGGCAGATACCATGCGGCCCCGAGGGCTTTTCCACGCGGGATGATGGTCACCTTGACCAGGGGGTTCGCATGCTCCAGCAGCCAGCTCACCGTGGCATGACCTGCTTCGTGGTATGCAATGGTTTGCTTTTCGTCCAGGGTGATGATCTTGTTTTTCTTTTCGAGTCCCCCGATAATCCGGTCAACCGCATCCAGGAAATCCTGCTTTTCCACTACCTTCTTGTTTTTTCGGGCCGCGATCAGGGCCGCCTCGTTGCTGACGTTGGCAATGTCAGCTCCGGAGAAACCGGGTGTTTGCTTGGCCAGGAAATCGACGTCCAGGTTTTTCTGCAGCTTGAGGGGGCGCAGGTGGACAAGGAAGATCTCCTTCCGTTCCTTCAGGTCGGGCAGCTCGACGTGGATCTGCCGGTCAAACCTCCCGGCCCTCAGAAGGGCACGGTCGAGGACATCGGCCCGGTTGGTAGCCGCCAGGATGATCACGCCTGTGTTCGTATCAAAACCATCCATTTCCGTGAGAAGCTGGTTGAGGGTGTTCTCCCTTTCGTCGTTGGCCCCGAAATTCGGGTTCTTTCCGCGTGCCCGGCCCACGGCATCGATCTCATCGATGAAGACGATGCAGGGGGCCTTTTCCTTTGCCTGCTTGAAAAGGTCCCTTACCCGTGAGGCCCCGACCCCGACGAACATTTCAACAAAATCGGAACCGGAAATCGAAAAGAAGGGAACGTTGGCTTCCCCGGCCACGGCCTTGGCCAGAAGGGTCTTGCCGGTTCCCGGGGGACCGACAAGAAGGGCCCCTTTCGGGATTTTACCCCCGAGTTCGGTATATTTTTTCGGGTTCTTGAGGAAATCAACGATTTCTTTCACTTCCATCTTGGCTTCCTCCAGTCCCGCGACATCCTTGAAGTCTATCTTTACATGGGAGTCCTTGTCAAAGATACGGGCCTTGGATTTTCCCACGCTGAAGATGTTACCCGCACCGCCGCCTCCCTGTCCGGCGCTCATCCTGCGGAAAATGAAAAGCCAGACCGCGATCAACAGGAAAATCGGCAGCAGCCAGCCGATCATTTCTCCGAAAACATTCCTTCGGGTTTCATAGGTAACGGGGATTATATCCGATTCCGAAAAACCCTCCATGGCCTTCTGAAGCTGCTGTTCAAAGACCTCGACGGATCCTATGGTGAAGTAGTATTGCGGGCCCTGACCCGACATCGGGACAAAGCTCCTGTGTTTGGCATCCTTGTATTTGCCCGAGGTAAGCCGGTCTTCCTTGATGTATACCTCCACCTTTTCCTTATTGACGATGACGATCTTTTCCACATCATGAGCGGCAAGCATATCGGTCTCGAACTGTCTGCGGGTGATCTCCTCAGCCCCGTTCCCCATTCTCAGGATCCAGGTGCCGATGATGGCAATTGCAATGATGGCATAGATCCAGTATACATTAAACCTGGGCTTCGGATTGTTACCTCTGCCCGGTTTGCCGTCCGGTTTGGGGGGAATATTCGGTTGTCTGTTTTGCTCTGCCATGTTGCTTTTTAAAAATCTGCTTCCGGTTCAGGGATCATCTCTATCTCTGCATCTGCCCAGAGTTCTTCCAGCTTGTAGTATTCCCGGATGTAATCCAGGAAAACATGCACCACGATACTGTTGTAATCAAGCAGGATCCATTGAGCATTCTCGACGCCTTCGGCATGAAGCGCTCTGGTATTGTGCCGCTCCTTCAGGCCTTCTTCTATGTGTCTGGCTATGGCCCTGATCTGCGTGGTTGAATCCGCCTGGGTTATGATAAAGAACTCACAGACCGAATTATCTGTTTTTGAAAGGTCTATCTGAACAATGTTCTGGCCCTTTTTCTCTTGAATGCAAGCTATGATCGTCTTACCCAGCAATTCCGGGTCAGGCTCCTGATTATTCTTCATCCCTTGATTTATCGCAAAAATAGTGAAATTAAATGACTCCTCCTGATCGCATGCTTCAAAAGATATGCCAACCGGGAAGGTTCATCGTTTGAATAAATAACGTATTTTAAGGAATTTTGTTGAAGCACCGTCTGTTCAGGGGGACTTCCAGCACCATCGGAACGATGAGGAAATTAAGCCGTAGTACCCGGGAATACAGGGAAACCGATTCGACCAACCTGGAAATGCACCGTCTTCTGGAAGCGGAAGACATGGAGGAAGGCACCGTTGTCCTGGCCGATTATCAGTCCCGCGGCAAAGGCTACCAGGGCAACGCATGGTTAAGCCAGAGGGGATTGAACCTGCTTTTCAGTATCCTCTTGAAACCGGAGTTCCTGGACCCCGGGATGATGTTCCACCTCGGCCGGATCGTTTCCCTTGCTTTGCTTGAGATGCTCGACAACCAGGGCATAAAGGCATTCATCAAATGGCCGAACGACATCCTGGCGGGGAGTCGGAAACTCTGCGGGATCCTGATCGAGAACAGCATTGCCGGCAAAAGGATACGGCATTCCGTCATCGGCATCGGCTTGAATGTAAACCAGGTGGATTTTGATGCCGGGATTCCGGACCCGACCTCCCTTTGCCTGGAAAAAGGGTGCCATTTTGACAGGGTTGTGCTTCTCGGGGACTTCCGGTCCGCCCTGGAAGGCTGGTACCGGGTTTTGATTTCCGAGGATACGGGACGCATCTTGAAGGCCTACCATGAAAGGCTGTACCTGAAAGGGCAGGAAGCCCTTTTCTCGGACGGACGGAAGACCTTCAGGGGAAGAATACAGCGTGTCCTTCCGGGAGGTGAACTCGAAGTCCTGGAGGCAGGGGCAGGATTGAGGCGCTTTGGTTTCAAGGAGATCCGGTACCTGGACTGATCAGGCTCCGCTGTTGTCTGTCTTCCCGAAATCCAGCTTTTCCGCCTGTTCAACCAGTGTATCTACGAATTGCTTAAGGGGCTTTTTAACCATCGCGGCCATGACGGGATTGAGTTTCACTTCGGCCGTAATCCTGATCCTTGAATCCCCGGGCTGGACTTCCTTAATCTGTATCCAGAGCAGGAAATCGAAAGCGGTCTGCTCGTCGCTGCTGATCTTGATCAGTTTGTGTGGCTCCTTCTCGACGATCCGAAGGCCTGCCTGCCCGATCCCTTCAACGGTGAATCGGCAGGAATCCCCGCTCGATTCAAAATCCTTCACCCTGCCCTCCGGTATCAGGGATTTGAAATTATCGAAATTTGAAATGTACTTATAGATTTTTTCGGCGGGATGCTTGATGACCCCGATCCTGCTTTCAATTTTCGACATATCAGGTGGCTTCTGTTTTCCATCCGGAGGGATCCTCCCTCCAGCGTTTGAGTGCACCGAGTTCTTCGGGTTTTACGTAATCGGAGGCCGCCGCCTCTTCGATCAGGGTGTGGTAGTTGCCGAGGGCATGCAGGGTGACCCCGGCCTTTCTGAAATTCTCATCGGCCTGGGGAAAGCAATAGGAAAATATGGCAGCCATGCCCAGCACATCAAGACCGGCTTTCTTCAGGGCGGCAACGGCACTCAGGCTGCTGCTGCCCGTGGAAACAAGGTCCTCGATCACCATTACCGTCCTGCCAACCCCGGCGTCTCCCTCGATGCGGTTGCCGAGGCCATGGGATTTCTCTGAGGACCTTACGTACAGCAGAGGAAGCCCCATTTTTTCCGCAACCAGTGCTGCATGAGCTATGGCCCCGGTGGCAACTCCTGCGATCATGTCAGGGGAACCGAACCGTTCCCGTATGATCCGGATAAAGGAGTCCCGTATGAAGCTGCGTATTTCCGGGTACGACAGGGTTTTCCGGTTATCACAGTATATGGGGGAATCCCATCCGGAGGCCCATTTAAAAGGGCTTGCAGGATCTATGATAATTGCTTTACTTTGTAATAAATACGAGGCTAACTTCCTGGAAGTCTCCATACGACAAATGTATAAAGTTTTTTTCAACGACCGTGCCATCTTCCTTGACGACTCCATTCCCGACATGACAAAAGTTGGAGGTGATTATGTCTGTGCATTTGAGAACATTACGGACCTGAAACCCCAGGTCCGGCAATTTCTGGAACCCGACAAGGCAGGCAATCTCTACATTTTCCACGACGACCAGGAATCCCTGTTTCGAACCTTCAGCCAGTGTTTCAGGAACATACCGGCGGCGGGGGGACTGGTACGAAACCCTGCCGGGGAGGTTCTGGTTATATTCAGGAAGGGGAAATGGGATCTTCCCAAGGGCAAGAAAGAGGATGAGGAATCCATAGAGCAGACGGCCGTCAGGGAGGTGGAGGAGGAATGCGGCCTGAAAGGCATCGAGATCCGGGAGTTCCTCAGGTCCACCTACCATATCTACGGGGAACCCCGGAATCTTATTCTGAAAAAGACGGACTGGTTTTCGATGATTTACGCCGGCTCCTCCGAGCCCAAACCCGCTACTAAGGAAGGCATCACAGAAATACGATGGATCCGGTCGACAGAGGTGGACGAAGTCTGCGCCAACACCTATCCAGCCATCGAGGAAATCATACGGGAGGCCTTCTGAACCGCCCGGGTCCGGCTTCGTAAACCATCACCCTCGAAACTTACCGGTTCCACCCGAAACCAAGCGCATATCAGACTTACTGCCCGGAGTAGATCCGCAGGAAGGTCGATTCGAAATTTTCAATCGGGGAGGGTGCCGGTGACAGGATCAGCTTGCCTTCCGGACCGATCAGAAAATATGCCGGGTAGGCACGGATGTCATAATCGTCCAGCATTTCGGGCTGGTTCGAGAAGTGCAGGAAGGTCCACGGGTAGTTGCTGGATTCGACCAGTTCCCTCATGTTTTCGAAACTGTCGTCAACCAGGACGGTGACGATACTGAGCTTGTTCTTCATTCTCTCGTGCAGGATGCGCAGGTACTCGAATTCACGGACGCAGTAGTACCCGAATGAATTACAGAAATTCAGGTAAACGTATCCTCCACGGAAGTCGGACAGGTGGACCAGGGTGCTGTCGGACTGGTAGAGGGAAAAATCCGGGGGCTGATAGCCGGGCAAAAGCCTGGTGAATTCGAGCATAATGTCCCTCACTGCCTGCCTGTGGATCTCCAGTCTGCTGTGGAGCTTCAGGGAATCCATCAACCGGATCATGGAGGATGGGATGTTCTTACCGTCGTAATATCCGTCGTAAAGGCCTTTGATCATGACCAGCTCCCGGAGGGAATCGTTTTTCAGGGAGGCCTCCTTTCGCAGGATGTCGCTGGCAGCCATGTAATCCTTGTCCCGGTTCAGCACCAGTGGCAATTTCGCTGACGGATGCGCCTCCGCGAAAGCGACGAAATAATCCTTGAATACCTGGTTGAACAGCTCCATGTATGCAGGGTTCCGGTATAACACGGGCTTTCCGAGGAAATAATCCTGGATGATCTTTTCGTTGCTGACCTGGTTCCCGTAATGTTCCAGCAATCCGATGCGGTAATCCATGTAGGCCTGCAGGAAGGGCTCCGGGATGGAATCAAAGGGAAGGCGGATCTCTTCTTCGGCCTCATTCAATCCTTTCCGGTCAATTTTGTTCCCGTAAGCATTGATGACAAACTTGTAATAATAAGGGTAAAAGGAATCGTTGAATGCGCGGATCGCGAAATTCAATTCACGGTCGGAGCGGGACAGCGGCCTGCCGTCGCTTTTTCCTTCGGCCCGGACGCTGAGATGGATGGAAGTCTCTTCAAAAAACGGATTTGCCAGGTCCTGTATGCTTTTTTCACGTTTCCTTGGAAGCTGGACGCGGTAGATGGTTCCCGGCTGGGCATAAAGGTAGCAGTTGTAGACGCCGAGGTAGGTAAAGACATGCCGGGTATCCCGTATCGGGATGTTGCATTCGAAACGGCCGCTGTCGTCAACCGCGCAGCGTGCGATTTCCTTTTCGCTGAAGGAGACCATGTTGCCATAGGTCAGCCACACGATGGTATCACCCGAATAATCCGGAGCCCTTCCCCTCAGGACCACGGGTTGGTCCCCCGCCTGCAGGCCGGAAGGGAAAAAGGCTGATACTACCAGGAAAATGGAGAGAATGCTTCGATTAATCATCGGCGGTATATTTTGAAAGATCAATCGCTTTGGGCACAAACTTGCTGGCGTCTCCGCCGTAGCGGATAACATCGCGGATGATGGTCGAATTTATGGGAGTATGCTCCGGAAGGGTCAGCAGGAAAACGGATTCAAGCGCCGGGTACATGGCTTTGTTGATCTGGGCGATTGCCCGCTCGTATTCAAAATCGGCAGCCGTCCGGAGTCCCCTGAGCAGGTATTGTGCGCCGCATTTCTTGCAGAAATCCACCGTCAGTCCCGAATAACTGGTAACCCTGACCTTGGGCTGGTCCCGGAATACTTCACGGATCATTTCCAGCCTCTGTTCCGTTGTAAAGTACCCGGGTTTTTTAGTGTTGGACCCGATGGCGATGATGATCTCGTCGAACAGGGGAAGGGCACGGTTGATGACGGATTCGTGGCCAATGGTGAAAGGATCGAAGGACCCGGGGAATAAAGCGACCTTTTTGCTCATGCTTCTGGGTGCCTGGTTGGACACGTAAAATTATAAAAT
>CAZNQG010000109.1:0-11155 GCA_964575235.1 uncultured Bacteroides sp. | reverse complement strand
GTGCAGGACCTTGGCCCAGAACCATTCGGAGGAATAAACCCCTCCTTCGAACCTGGTGTAATCCACCCCTCCCCAGCTGCGGGCCAGTTCATTGATCTCGGCTGCCTCTTCCACGGCTGTATGGTCCTTCCAGAGGACGAACATGGCATTGGGATTCTCCTCGAATCCCGGTGTCAGGGAAAGGGGGGTTCCCTCCCGGTTCACAGCAACCGGTGTGGACCCCGTTGTGTCTACGGCAATGCCCCGGATGTTTTTCCGGGCATCCCCGGGAATCCTTTCCAGGCATTTCCGGATGGTTTTTTCCAATCCCTCGAGGTAATCCATCGGGTGTTGCCGGAATTGATTTTCGGCCGATTTGCAGTACCTGCCCTCAGTCCAGCGTGTGTAATAATGTACCTCGGAGGCCAGTTCCTCCCCGTTGGCTGAATTTACGATCACCGTCCGGACCGAATCCGTCCCGTAATCCAGTCCGATTACATAGTTATCCTTGTCCATTGGAAATTCCGGTTGGTTTTTGTTATTACTTCTGGCCGTAATATGAATCTTTCCCGTGCTTCCGAAGATAATGCTTGTCGAGCAGATAGGGATCGATGCTCTGCCTGTTCCCGAGGAATTCGTTCCGGAAGGCCATCTTCGCCACTTCCTCCATAACCCTGGCGTTATGAACGGCCTCATTCGGGTTCTTTCCCCAGGAGAAGGGTCCGTGCTGCCCGACCAGGACCCCGGGTACGGCCATGGGATCCAGTTTACGGAAGGTTTCCACGATTACTACGCCCGTATTATGCTCATAGTTCTTCTTTACTTCAGGCTCCGTAAGGGGCCGGGTGCAGGGTATCTCACCGTAGTAATAATCGGCATGGGTAGTCCCGTAAGCGGGTATCGCCCTCCTTGCCTGCGCCCAGGAAGTAGCCCATTCGCTGTGCGTATGTACAATGCCTCCAATCCCGCTGAAATTGCGGTAGAGGTAGATATGGGTAGGCGCGTCGGAAGATGGCTTCAGCTCCCCTTCGACCTGTTTTCCGTCCAGGTCAAGCACCACCATGTCTTCCGGGCCCATGTCTTCGTACGGGACACCGCTTGGTTTGATCGCCACCAGTCCCTTTTCACGGTCAATACCGCTTACGTTTCCCCAGGTGAAGATCACCAGCCCGTGTCTGACCAGGTCCAGGTTGGCCTGGCAAACCGATTTTTTAAGTTCTTCCAGCATATGTTTTTTAAAGGTCAAATAAAAACCCCTCCTTCAGGAACTTGTTGTATTTCCTTTTATCGAAACGATACAGGAAGGCACCCTTCTTGGATGTGGTTTTATCCTTGGCATCCAGTTTCTCCAGGATGTTCATAGCCAGTAATTTTTTTCTGAAATTACGGTTATCCAGTTTTCGCTGGTAAATTGCCTCGTAGAGGTTCTGCAGCTGTGGAATGGTGAACCTCTTGGGAAGCAACTCAAATCCGATGGGCTCGCTTTTGGCTCTTCTCTGGAGCCTTTTCAGGGCTTTTTCCTTCATTTCGTTATGGTCGAAAATCAGGGAATTGCACTCGTCGATCGGGCACCAGCGGGCTCCGTGTTTTTTGACGTGTTCATCATCCAGGTCATGTGCTTTCAGCAGGGCATAATAGGCAACGGATATGACCCTCTCCCCCGGGTCCCTTTCAATCTCCCCGAAGGTACAGAGTTGTTCCAGGAATACATCCTTCAATCCCGTTAGATCGTACAGGATTCGCTGTGCGGCCGCATCCAGGCTCTCGTCTTCCCGGACGAAACCGCCGATGAGGGAAGACCGGCCCTTCCCGGGTTCAAAATCACGGGTCAGCAGGAGGATCTTGATCTCGTTGTTCAGGAAGCCAAAAATAATGCAATCGACGGCCACATAGATCCTGGCATGTTTTGCATAGTATTTCTTGGTTCCCTGGTTATAACCTTTATTGCCGGCCATATGAACTCATTTGGCTTGAGCCTGTATAAATATATGAATTTAAGTGTAATTTTCACACTTAAACCAGGCCAGATCCCGGGTGTTCAGGCAGCTGCTTCCAGATTACTTCTCCTTCGGCATCCTCATCCTGGAAGTTGCGAGCATTATGATCCCAAGCACCAGCATTGCCAGGCCGGTCCACAGATTGACGTTGATGGACAGGGATCGTTCGTAGAGTTCTGCATTACCCGCGGTTGCCAGTCCAAAAATGGTAAGCAACAGTCCCAGGATGCTGAACATCAGCCCGATCGGTATTTTAATATCTAAGCCCATAAATAAATGTTTTTACCAGAAGATTAAACTTAGTATGATTGCAAGGATCCCGACCAGCACAGCAAGGGGAGCGGGACGCCTGTACCAGGCGATGTCCTTCTCGGTGATCCTGGGCGTAAGGGAATATACCAGCCCCTTCATCTCTTCTTCGGATTTCTGCTGGCGGGTTGCCAGGGAGATAATGGTGGTCAGCAACAGTGCGGCCGTGAACGCATATATGGCGGTCCAGAAATTCTGAGCCATCTCGCTGGGGTACGTATGTACGACGGTCCCCAGCCATCCGCCTTTGAAGAGGGTATCCGCACCGACCGGGGCCGTCATTCCGTGATGAAGGAATGCAGCCATCGTTCCTGCGGCCAGCCCTATAAAGGCACCGTGCCCTGTGCTTCGTTTCCAGAACATGCCCAGCAGGAAGGTTGCAAACAGGGGCGCGTTGACAAAGGCGAAGACCATTTGAAGAAAATCCATGATATTGTTGAACATATTGGCGATATAGGCGGCCCCAATGCTAGCGAGGATACCGAAGATCGTTGTCAGTTGCCCGACCCGGAGGTAATGCCGGTCGGATTTGTTCCTGTTGATGTAGCTCTGGTAGATATCGTAGGTCCAGACGGTATTGAAGGCAGTAACGTTACCGGCCATACCGGACATGAAGGAGGCCATCAGGGCCGTGAGCCCGAGTCCGAGTACCCCTGTGGGGAAGTAATGCCCGAGAAGGAGCGGGATCACATTATCATAATCGTAACCGCTCCCTTTCAGGGGCAGTTCAAAACCTGTTTCAGGCATGGCTGTCAGGCCTATGGCGATCATGCCCGGCAATATAACGAGCGCGGGCAGAAACATTTTGGGAATGGCCCCGATCAGGGGTGTCTTTCTTGCTGCGGCCATGGAGTCGGCGGCCATTGCCCGCTGTACGACAAGGAAATTGGTGCACCAGTACCCGAACGAAAGGACAAATCCAAGTCCCACCAGGACACCCATCCATTCAACACCCATGGGGTTCGATCCCGTGCTCCCCATGAATTTCCAGGAGTGACTCCAGGCTCCGGCCTCGTAACCGTTGCGCAGGGCTACGTCTGCAAGGCTTTTGGTCAGCCCTTCCCATCCACCGATGTGAATTAGTCCCAGGATAACCAGCGGGGCAAATCCGATCACGATCATGAAGAACTGCAGCACCTCATTGTAAATGGCGGATGTGAGTCCCCCGAGATAAACATATATCAGCACGATGACGGCGGATATAAGCAGGCTCATCGTGAAGTCCCATCCCAGGAGGGTGTCCATGAGTTTAGCAAGGGCATACATGGAAATCCCGGAGGCCAGGATGGTCATTACGGCAAATGAAAATGCATTGAATCCCCTTGTCTTTTCATCGAACCGGAGCTTCAGGTATTCGGGTACCGACCTTGCCTTCGAACCGTAATAGAAGGGCATCATGAATATGGCCAGGAAAATCATGGCCGGGATGGCCCCGATCCAGTAAAAGTGAACCGTGGCCATGCCGTACTTCGCACCCGATGCAGCCATTCCGAAGACCTCGAGGGCTCCCAGATTGGTGGCGATGAATGCCAGTCCCGTGATCCAGGCAGGGATGGAACGTCCCGCCTCCAGGAAATCCGTCGAGGACTTCATAAAGCGCTTCAGGGCCCAGCCGATGCCGAGAACAAATCCGAAATACACCAGCATGATGGTGTAATCGATCCAGCCTAAATTGAAAGATGATTCCATGGGTTTGATAATTAAAGGTGGACTAAAAATATAAATTATTCCATTGACGCAAGCGATTCCGCCGTCCAATTCTTTATTCGGAGCTTCCGACTTCAGGCTCTATGCTTTGCGTACCCTGTTTTTCCATATATTTGGGACCAGTAAAAAAAAGCATCCATGCGAACAGCCATAACCATTATTCTGACCCTGCTGCTGGCCGGCGCCTGTTTTACGGGGTGTCGTGAAAGGACTTTTCAGCGGGAATACGCGATCTGGCAACAGGAAAGGATCGAACGGCTCCGGTCCGAATCCGGTTGGCTGAACCTTGCGGGACTTTACTGGCTCCGGGAAGGAGAAAACAGCTTCGGGTCCGATTCGTCCAATTACATTGAATTCCCGCAGAAGGCTCCCGCCTTCATCGGTACATACATCCTGGACGATGGGTACATCCGCTTCATCCCGCAGGAAGATGCGGGTGTGCTCTGTGGGGACAGCCTGGCCCGGGAGATGGAGATCGCTGCGGACCAGGACGGTCAGCCCACCCTGCTTCAAACGGGCAGCCTGGCATGGTACATCATCGAGCGGGGAGGGAAATACGGCATCCGCTTGCGAGATTACGAACATCCGGCTTTGAAGGCTTTCAAGGGCATCGAATCCTTCCCTGCAAAACCGGAATGGATGATAACGGCTGAATTCGAGGCTTTTGCCGAACCCAGGGAATTCCTGGTCCCCACGGTCCTCGGCACCTTTGAATCCTATCGTTGCCCGGGCATACTCCGATTCAGCATTGGAGGAACCGGGCAGGTGATCTATCCCATGGAATCGGGGGAACGGTTTTTCATCATTTTTGCAGACGGGACCAGCGGACTTGAAACATACGGTGGAGGTCGCTTTCTCTATACGGATATACCGGACAAAGACGGGCGCGTTCTGATTGATTTCAACCGGGCCTATAATCCACCCTGCGCCTTCACGGCATTTGCAACCTGTCCCCTGCCCCCCAGGGAAAACCTCCTGGATGTCCGCATCGAGGCTGGTGAAAAGTATTCCTCCGGGGGTCATTGATTTTTTACAGATAGTGCTAATTTTATCCTGACCAAATGACTTACGCCATGAAAGCAATTCACTATGTACTTGTCCTGGGACTCATCATGGGAAGCGGTTCATGCAAGAATCTGAAATCCGGAAAGAAAAGCTCCTCGGAACATACCGGGGCGGAATGGTACCTGGCGGCGGACGGATTCCGCAAGACCATAGACGGAAAGGAAACCGACCTGTACCGCCTCAGTAATGAAGCAGGCATGGAAGTATACGTCACCAACTTCGGAGCGGTCATAGCAGCCATCCGGGTCCCCGACCGTAACGGCTCCCTCGGGGATGTCGCGCTCGGATTCAGGGACCTGGCGAATTATACAGCCGGCTCGGATCCTTACTTTGGCGCCGTTGTCGGACGCTACGGCAACCGGATCGACGGGGGAAGGTTCACACTCAACGGAACCACCTATGAACTGCCCATCAACGAAACCGGCCTCGGAAACCAGCTGCATGGAGGCAGCAAGGGATTCAGCGAGCTGGTATGGGATACCCTTAAGGTAACGGATAATTCAATCGAACTCAAACTGGTCAGTCCGGACGGGGACATGGGCTATCCCGGAAGGCTCGAACTAAGCCTTACCTACACCCTGACCGAAGACAATGCACTGGAGGTGGTCTACCGGGCCGAGTGCGATGCTCCGACGGTGGTCAACGTCACCCAGCACACCTATTTCAACCTCAACGGGGAAGGGAGGGGCAACATCCTTGACCATGAACTGATGCTGAATGCGGATCATTATACGCCCGTGAACGAACGCCTGATCCCCACCGGAGAGATTGCACCCGTCGAAGGGACGCCCATGGATTTCAGGGCACCAACGAAGATCGGCCTGCGGGTGAACGAGGATTTCGATCAGCTTGCCTTCGGGGGCGGTTACGATCACAACTGGGTGCTGAACGCCGGGGAAGGGGGACTCAACCTTGCCGCCACGCTTTATTCGGAAGAAACGGGCAGGTACCTTGAAGTACTGACTACCGAGCCGGGTATCCAGTTTTACTGCGGCAATTTCCTGGACGGTTCCCTCACCGGGAAATCGGGTGCGCCATACGAACACCGCAGCGGATTGTGCCTGGAAACCCAGCATTTCCCCGATTCACCCAACCACCCGGAATTCCCGTCCACGGTATTGAACCCGGGTGAAACCTATTACACGAAAACCGTTTTTAAATTTTCAGTCAGGTAAGGGGATTCGTCTGCTCAGAATCTGTGCACGAGCAGTGCCTGCATGGAGATGTAATTGTCGTTTCCCGGGGAATCATCCGGAGAATATCCTTCCAGGAAATCGGTCGTGGTCATCCGGACTCCGACCTGCATTCCCCAGAAAAGATCCGCATTCACGCGGTACCTGAATCCCGCACCCCCGACCAGGATCACCGTAAAACGACTGAAATCCGGGAGTTCTTCGGCATTATCATGGGTGTGTGCGGGAAAATAAAGCATCGGTCCCCCGCCTGCATACAGGTAAGGCCGGACCCTGGGCTTGTAACCCATCATTCCCCCGCGTCCGTATCCACGGCCCTCCTTGAGAAGGTAGAATTCAATCTGGCCGGTCAGTTCTGTCAGGATCGAATAATATTCCATCCAGAAGTCTTCCTGGCCTGTGGTTTGATCCGTACCAAATCCCAGCGCCCCTCCGAGCCCTGCCTTAAGGGCAATATGGGGGTGCAGCCTGTACTTCCCCGTGACTTCCAGGTTCAGACCGTACCCGGGATTACCTATGTCCGTCAGCATGAATGTGGGACCGGCACCGAACTGCAGTTCAAAGAAAGTCTGTCTTGAACCCATCTGGGCGAACAGGCCGCTGTTGAGCACAACGAATGTGAACAGCGAAAGCAGGTAACGCATCATTTTGATAACGTATTTTGCATATGGTTTACGAAAAAAAAGGCGGAAGGTTACCCGCCAAGTGTGGATGCCCGTTCAGATCGCATCCGTGCGCCCCCTGAAGGGGGCACATTTTCCATATTGAAAACCCCGGGATCCGGGATCAATACATCTTATTGATCATCGCCCCGATTTCGTTGCGTTTCCGCAGAGAAAATTTGCGTTCCTCGCCGCTTTTCATCACTACGTTGAGCCCGCTGGGAAAGATCCTGCGGATGTTGAAAAAAATCACTTCCTGTATTTCAGTTGGCAGGATCTCAAGGTCATACCTGCCCGCATACCCGTTGGAGGCCTTGAAATATATTCTCTGGTTGGTCAGGATGATTTTGCCGTCCACTTTTTCGGACTGTGCAAAATACGTCGAGTCCCCTGCCTTCACGACGATTTCATTTTCTTTCAGTGGGATAACCATGATGCCGGATTCTTTAGGTTTTGACTAACATTATTTTACATAAACAGTGCCACAAAACATAAAACGCTCTGATGCTGATGTTTATCAAATTACCGCATCATAAGCTCATGCCTGTGATTGTAGCAAATTCGAACACCGGTGTACGTTTTCATACATCTACATATTAGACGATTCGCGGCCGTGGTCGTTACAGCCTTTAACATACGGATCGTAAAAATAACATTATTATAGCATGTACCTTCCTTTTGCTTTGGGATCATTCCATGCTTTTACGGGAAGGTTACTCTGCCGGATGATTTATCGCGGGGGACGTTGTTGAAAAGCCTGAACCCAGGTTTACGGTTTTGCCGTGCCCATACGTAACGTTGGTCTTCGCCCTGCCCTTCGGCAGTATATGCAGATGAAGGTATATATCCGGTTCCGCTTTCCATGTAATGCCGTTTTCATTCATCCGTTCCGAGACGGCATTGAAGAACCTTCTCTTTTGCTGCTGGTTCAGTGGGATGGAATCGGCGGCAAGGGTCAGACCTTGACGTTCAGGTAGAACAGGAATTTCTCATCGTCCACCGGCACGATTACGTAGGTAGGTTTCGAGTGGCTGGCCCGGATTATGTCGATGACACCCAGACCGGACCCGCCGTAGGGTCCGTCGTCCCTTTCCCGAAGGATGGTTTTCGTACTTTCCTTAAGCTGTTCATCGTCCAGGGAAAGGAAATAATCCAGTAATTCTTTCAGGGCGGGCACCTTCGACGTTTTCACGTAGTTGGCCGACGAGATGGCGAACTGCTGTTTATCGATCCCGATGGTGAACAGCCCTTCCCTTTTTTCCCCGGTCTCGTACCCGTGATGCATCACATTCTGAAGCATCTCGACCAGAACATGGAACAACTGCCTGTAGGCTGCGTATTTGGTCCGTTTGGCCATCAGGTTCTTTTCGATCATATTCAGCAAGGGCAGGATGGTGTGTTGCCTGAAGTCGCCCTGATAAGCCATGATGATCTGGTTTTTCCGAAGGATCTGATTGAGCTGTACGGCATGGTCGATGTGGAGACCCCGCTTCTTGTGCTCCACTTCGTCGGTTTCGTCGAAATCAATGATCATCTGGAGGTAGAAGTATGCCATCAGATCGTCGATGGTTTCAAACTCGGCCTCCAGCTTCCGGCCCGACTTCCTGGCCATCTCGATCAGTCCCAGTCCCGCGCCCCCCTTAGCTGTGAACTCATCCGTACCCAGCACCCTCATGTACAGGTTTTTAAGCTCCTCCCGGCTGAGTTTGTTGATGTTCTCGATCTTTTCCCTAAGCAGGAGGATTTTGGACTGTTCCACCGGGTTCCCCGAGGCGATGTAATATTTATTGAAATAATTCCGGGTCATGAAAAACCCGGACTGGTCCTTCATGTAATCCCCTGTCGTGAACTCTTCCCCGTAACGGATTACATTCTGAAAGCATTCAGCCATCAAAAAGGATACCTTTTTCCGGATGGACATCTGCTCCTTGCCTTCCTTGAAGTGGGATTCCGAGAGATCGATCAGCCTGATGGTAATATCGTCTGCAAAATCCCCGCGGTAAAACAGGCTCAGGCTGTCATCCTCGATCAGTCTGAAGAATTCATGAAAATCTGTCCATTCCATGAAATGATACGTTTAGGATAATACGGACGATACCGCCAAATAAAAATATATCATATTCGGTTGAATTCATAATTCATGCAGGATTTTCTCTGTGTAACGCATCCCCTAGAACAAAAAATCAAGGCCGATGTATAGTCCGGATTTACCGTCCCTTTTGTCAAGGGTACGGCCGTAGTCGACGGCTACGATGAAATTCCGGTTCCATGCGATGTGCAAACCGCCTCCGGCACTCAGGTGAGGTCTTTCCGGGTCGTCCGTGAAGAATTTAAGAGCCTCCGGGTCGGAGGGTATGCCGGATTTGTCGAATTCGTACTTCCCCGTGACCATTCCCCCATCCGTGAAAGCGCTGAGGGCCAGATAGAAATTCTGGTTCAGGAATATGAAATGAACAAATTTCCAGCGGAGCTCAATGTTTGCCAGGAAATAGTCCTCCCCGACGACCCGGTTCCGGAGGATCCCGCGCATGGTCTTCGACCCTCCCAGACCGTCCCTCGTCCAGCTCGGGGGACTGTTAAAGTAGAACGGCAGCATGTAGTAGGGCATTTCGCCAAACAGCTTTGCCTGGTAACTCAGCCTGTAAACGAAATTCAAATCCTCGGGCACGATGGTGAAATACTGCCGGTGGGTAAGGACCAGCCTGCCGTAGGATTTGGAGGTACTGCCCAGGAATGCGGGCGACCAGATCAATACGGCGTCGGACCAGATCCCTTTCATGGGATTTGGCTCGTTGTCACGGGTATCGAATATGATTCCCGCTTTCAGAAGGGTATTGGTTCCCCCGTTGACCTGGCCGGATGGTATGATGCCCCAGTCATCGGCATATCTCCCGTAAAGTCCCCCCCCGATATAAGGGAGCTGTTTTTCCTCCGATTTGCCCTTGTTCAGGCGGGTGGTGTTCACCGTATCCATTTTCATGTTCCGGAATTCGATCCCCGCAAACCATTTCAGCTTATCTTCGATAATGCTACCGGTGAAGTCCACCCTTCCCAGCAGAATTTTACGGTCCATTTTGTAGAACAACCTGGACAGGTAAATCGAATCCGCCTGCTCGTCATCGGTAAAATTCCCTTCGTAGAGTGCCTGGTAACCGTTGAATCCATAAAAATCCAGAGCCTGCTCTGTATTGTAGCTGAACTCCGCAGAGGTTCGGATGCCCGGGATCACCCGGTCGGAGTCATAACGAAGGATGCTTTTCATGCTTCCCTTGGTTGTGTTGGACCACTCCAGGTAAATGGAATGGTTATACCGGGGATAGCGGCTTCCATCTCCAAAGTGGTATAGGTTCAGGATAACCCCGTAAAGAAATCCGATATCCGAATCGTAGGCTACGGCCGGGACGCCGGACAGGTTGAATCCGGTCTTGACGGTATCCTTTTCGGCCTTGCTGTCCTTCTGGGCATAAAGCAGACCGGGGAACAGGACCAGGCTAAGGAATCCTGCAGAAATAAGTTTCTTCATGTCAGGTCTTCAGGCTTGGTGGTTATGCCAAGATAGAAATAAATTCTGAAAACATACAAGGCGGGCGAACACGGGTATGCATGCCGGCGTTCTATGCGCAGGAACACAGCTGTATCAACCCTCGGTTGAAGGGACCTTTGAGAAGTACGGGATGATAATTGCCGGCCGGGATTAACCCTGCTTTTTATGGTTCCAAATCAGGTAAAGGGTGCTGCAAATGCATACCAGCAATAAACTGTTGGCCACGTGGAAATAATTGACCACGTGGTTCACGCCGAGGAGTTCAACCTCGAAGAGAAAGTCCAGCGCTCCCAGCAATATAATCAGGCCGGCCAGGATGCCGAGGATCCAGATGAGATACTCCAGGTACTTCATATGATTCTGGTCTTAGGTTTAGATAAATAAAGTTACAAAATTGTATCCCACCAACCAAGTACTTTAATCTCGGCTGGGCGTTATCCGGAAAATTAGTAACTTTTGGTTACCAAACCGGTACGGATGAAAAAAGCCATTCTTCACATCCTGCTGATGGCATCGGCAGCGGTGGTAAACGGACAGCATTCCTATGTGGGTTTTGAACTGGGAGCACCAACGATCACCTGGCTTGATGGGAACCTGGAAGGCAGGGCGCCCAGGATGAATCCGGTTAATGTGGGATTTACCGGCAAGATTGGGCTGGCCGGGCGAATAGACCTGCGGCTGGCCTGCAGGCTGGCAAGC
>CAZNQG010000108.1:0-11404 GCA_964575235.1 uncultured Bacteroides sp. | reverse complement strand
GCATGGCCCCGTTCTCGATGCCATCCGCTTCGGCTGCATAATGCTTCAGGTTGCTGTAATGCGTGGTGACCACCCCCCATGCCTCCAGGGAATGGATCTTTCCCATTATGGCCTCGGCAATGGCCCCGCCCAGGGAAGGCTCGGTGCCGGTTCCGAATTCATCGATGAGGACCAGTGTCCGGTCGTTCGCGTTCCGGGTGAAATGCTTCATGTTCAGCAAGTGGGAGCTGTAGGTGCTCAGGTCGTTATCGATCGACTGTTCATCGCCGATGTCGATAAAAATGCGTTCAAAGATACCGGTCCTTGAATCCCTGTCCATCGGGACCAGGAACCCGCACTGTAGCATGTATTGAAGAAGACCCACCGTCTTCAGGCACACGGATTTTCCCCCGGCGTTGGGTCCCGATATAACCAGGATCCGATTTTCCCTGCTGAGCCGGATGTCGAGGGGGACCACCCTGCGTTTTTCCTTCTCCAGGGTCTTCAGCAGGATGGGGTGCACCGCCTGCTTCCATTCAAGATGGGGCTCCTCCAGCAGTTCCGGCATGACGGCGTTAACATCCCTGGCATACCGGGCCTTCGCCTGGGCAAGGTCCATGGCGGCCAGGAAGTCGCACACGGCAAGGAGATCCTCGGCGTAGGGTTCCAGGTCCGCGCTCAGTCCGGTAAGGATCCGGATGATCTCCCGCTGCTCGGCATATCCCAGCTCCCGGATCTCGTTGTTCAGTCCCACCACCTCCCCGGGCTCAATAAAAACCGTCTTCCCGCTGGCCGATTCATCGTGGATGATACCGCTGAGCTGCCTTTTCTGAGAGGCCGGTACGGGTATGACGGGGCGCCCGTTCCGTATCGAAATGCTGGAATCCGCCTCTGCCATACCTTCCGCCTGAACCGACTTCAGGATGCTCTGCAGTTTCCGTGATACCTCTTTCTGCTTGGAGGCCATTTCCGCCCTTATCCTGGCCAGATCACGGGAGGCCTGGTCGCGGACCGTATCGTTCCTGGAAAACACCTTATCGATCCGTTCCTGCACGAAGGGATATATTTTGACCGAGGAGCTGAGCTCCGAAAGGACGGGGAATTTCTCTTTCCGTCCCCCTTTCCCGAAAAAATTCAGGATTTCCTTTGCTGCGGCCAGGTTCTTTCTCAGGTCCGCCACCTCCTGTACCTCCAGGAAGCTTCCCTTGCGTGACAGCTTTGCCAGGCTTTCCCGGACATCCGGGTAAGGGTCGATGGAAAAATCCCCTTCTTCGAGGATGGTCAGGCATTCCCATACCCGGAGGAGCCGGTCCCTGATCTGTTCAAAATCCGTAAGGAAATCCTCCGCATCCAGCATGGCTGCAGCCGATTTCGACAGGCAATAAGACCTGACGGTTCCGCGGACCCGGTCGAAGCCGATTTTTTCCTCGAAATTGGGAGGGAATATCATACGGACAAAGATAGTCAATGATCCGAACGCCCCGGTCCGGATACCTCCTTCCTTGCTTTTTTAAGGTCTGCGATGAATACAGGATCGGCGTGCAGGCGTGCAACCGTGGCCGCACCGATCATACGCCCCGCTACAACGTCACTGTACCAGTGAACGTTGCAGACGATCCGGCTTTCCCCGAACTCCCTTCCCCTGCTCATGATCCGGGTCGCATGTTCCGGGAAGATTTCACTCAGGACCAGCGCCCAGGCCCACCCGATGGCCGTATGACCGGAAGGATATGAACCGTCCTTCCTCAGGTATTCCTCATCCAGCGGTGAACAGCTGGGCTTTCCGTTCAGCATGAAAGGCCTTATCCTGTTGTAATGGCGCTTGGCCAGGAGGGTCGAAAGAGCAGCGTCCGTAAGAACACGCCGCATGATCAGGTAAAGGTAGGGAGTCCCCTCCTCCGTAATGTCAAGGCCGATCACGCCGGAGAAAGCCTCCGTCGCCTCCGGGAAGGAAAGGATGGCATCCCTTGAAGCCTGTTCCCGGCGAGCGGAATCCATTTCCTCGAGGGTCTTGCGGCTCATCTCCAGGTCCAGTTCGAAGGCTGCCGATTCTTCTATCGGAGGGGGCGGCAGGATGATCAGACTGTTCGGAAGATCCGCCGGGGCAAGGTATCCCTGCAGGATTCCCGGCTGAACCTCCGGGACCTCGCCGATCTTTGAAGCGGGACTGCAACCGGCCAGGAGTATGAGCAGGAAAAGACCGTGCACCGGGAACCGCGATGCGGACCCATTCCGGCCTGAAGATTTGTTAAGATTCATCGGGTTTAATTTTTATGGTTCTGCTTTTCCCGCACTTGTTCGAAAGATATTCAAAATTAACGGAATCCTAGCAAAATCCACATAAAGATACCCGCCCTCAAGCGCGGAACGGGAGTCTGCGGACCCTGCCTCCCTGCCCCGGGAAAACAACATAAACCGGGCACAAATGGCCGCTGATATTTGAAGATGGAACGGCAATAACTTAAATTTATACACCTTAAAAACACAAACCATGCGAAAAGCATTCAAGCTCCTCTTCCTGATCCTGGCTCCCCTGCTGCTGCTGGTATCCTGCGAGACGGACGATTCTGCGCTCGATCCGGAAACCCTGGACACATGGACCAGTTATAAGACCGGCAACGGTCTGGCCCACAACACGGTATGGGCCATCCGAACCGACAGCGACGGCAGGCTCTGGTTCGGGACCGAAAACGGGGTGAGCCGGTTCGACGGTAAGAGCTGGAAAACATACCGAACTACCGACGGGCTCATCCATAACATCGTCTACGCGATCGAACAGGATCGTAACGGAGACCTCTGGTTCGGCACGGAGGGCGGGATCAGCATTTTTGATGGGAGTTCCTTCTACAACATTTCCGGGTCGGGAGGGGAAACGTGGAACGTCAAAGCCCTGAAGCAGGCCAGCAACGGTTCCGTCTGGATCGGTACCGCGGGACAGGGATTCTATGAATACACAAGCGATGATATCCTTTACTATTATTATTTCGAGGACTACCCTGACCTGAATTACGTTTACAGTATCGTCGAGGATGACCGGAGTAACATATGGGTTTCCACCTACCTGGGCGTGTTCCGGGTCAGTTCCGGCAGCATGGACTGGTTTTCCACCGATGACGGACTCTCTGGAAACCAGGTCAGCTCCCTGCTGGCGGACAGCTGGGGGCATGTCTGGATGGGGACCTTCGGTCCCAAGAAGCTCAGCCGCTATGCCGACGGCCGGTTCGAACAGGTCAGCCTGTACAACGGCGTGGACCAGAACCATGTGATGAGCATGATGGAGGATTCCAGGGGCAACATCTGGTTCGGCCTCCTGGCCATGGGCGTCGTCAAATACGACGGTGCGGTGATGAGGTCCTATTTTACGGGCGACGGGCTTTCGTCCGACCGCATCCTGTCCATGGCAGAGGACCGGGACGGCAACCTCTGGTTCGGAACCTTTGACCAGGGAGTCACGAAGTATACACCCGGCCTCGATTAAGCATCCTTAAAGAACATCCTTAAAAAAATAAAACCAATCGTTATGAATAGATTCCCACTGCTTTTCCTCCTGGTCCTGGTCCCCCTCTCCCTGCACAGCCAGCCGGAAAAGATGTACGAAGACCTGACAAGGCCTGCCGTGCAGAGGCCGCTGAGCGTTTACGGGGGACAATTGCAGGTGGAGGCCGGCTACCAGCTGGTGACCGGCAACAAGTACTTCGACGGATCCGGAAAGAAAACCGGCGTCAAGGAGGCGGCGTCCACCAACCTGTCGAACAATTTCAGCTTCAGCCTTCGCTACGGAATCCTGGATTTCGTGGAATTCAACGCCAGCACCTGGTACCGAAATTCCATCGCCTCCGACCCCACGGTCATCCTGCTGGATTACACGGTTATCAACTATATGGACCGCATGGAGCATGCAAGGGGATTGAGTGACCTTTACGTGGGACTCACCCTGCGGCTGCCCGTGGAGATCCCCTGGTTCGACTGGGCCGTTTCGGCCGGGGCAATCCTTCCGGTCGCCGCATCCGAACCCGGTGAGCCCGGGCATACCTACGAGGTATGGGACGCCGCATCCGGCGCCTTCCAGGTGCGGTACAAGGATTACCCCAAATACGGGAAGGGGGTGACGCTGCCCCAATTCGGCACGAACCTGCGACTCTCCCTGGACAAGTTCGGGATATGGCTCGGTGGACGCTATATTCCCGTATCCGCCGAGGTGGAAACCAGCCAGTGGAAATACCGGCTCGTGGACGAAGAGTTCGAATATACCAGCGAACCCTACCTCCTTAAACACCCTTCCTGCCTTAACCTGGATGCGTCGGTCGGTTACCAGGCATTCCCCTGGTTCATTGCCTATGCCAGTTTTTTCTATGAATCAGGATCCGGGGGATGGACGGAAAGCACGGGACAGCGAATCGCCTTCCCCGAACCCAGCCTTGCCCTGGTTTCGCTGAACTTTGAAATACAGGTATCCACCCACCTGAGGTTCATTCAATACATCAATTTCCCCCTTGCAGGGAAGAACACCTGGTCTGCATTTTCCTTCTTCACAGGGGTTTCCTACAGCCTGGTACCCCTTAAGAACCTTTACTACTAAAAGCATCCGCCATGAAAAAGATACAGATACTACTGATCTCACTGATTGCAGCCTCCTGCCTGCTGGATGCACAGGTGGAAGACCAGATGCTCCCGGCCGAGATCAAGCAGATGACGGCCGTTACCGAACCCGCCACCCTCTACAAGGGATTTTTCAGGGCAGGCCTCATTTACAGCCACTTTACCGCTAAAAAAATATTCGATCCCGACAGCAAGCGGCTGTTCCTCGAAGGCAACGCACTGGCCCATACCCGCTCGCTGAACCTTTCCCTTTCCTACGGCATTACTAAACGCATACAGGTCAGTCTCCTGGTTCCCTACGTCATGGACCTCATGCAGCAATCCTCCGTTTTTGAAGACCCGCTCATGGGCACCAAAGAGGTTTATACTTGGGACCAGAAAGGGAACGGGCTGGGAGATGTATCCCTCGGGGTATACGGCCAGATCATCCGGGAGAAGGAGACCCTCCCCTCCCTTACAGCCCGCCTGACCTATACACACCCGACCGGACGAAAGGACCCGGTCAACGTGGAGGATCTGTTCAACTACGACCTGCCGACCGGGCAGGGTGAACCGATTCTGTCCATGGACCTCCAGGTGCGCAAGGTGATGTACCCCTATTCCCTTATATTTACGGCAAGCTATAACCTGAAACTCGGGGGGGAAAAGGTTTTCGACCCGGGCGGGAAATCCTATCCCTTTACCATGGGCAATTCCTTCATGCTTCAGGGCGGATTCAATTTCATGCTGAACGACTGGCTGTCCATGGGCAACGAACTGGCCTACCTGAACATTGCGGAAACGGAGATCGACGGACAGGTACAGGACGATGCCGGGTATAACATCTCCTACCAGCCCTATTTCCACTTCCAGATCCGGAAACTCCGGCTGGTGCAATCCATGTACATTGCGCTGAAAGGCAGGAATTATACGGCAAGCCCGTCGTATACCCTTGCCGTCCAGTATATCTTTTAAACCGAATGCCTCAGCACCATACGGCCGCAGTACCATTTTACCTGAACCAAACGAAACGAGATCATGAGCAAGTTCATACCGATCCTGGCCTTCACCCTCCTGGCCCTGTCCTCCTGCAAGACCCCGTCCATTCTGGTTACCGAGGAACAGCGCCTGGGTGATCAGTACAACAACCGTCACGAATACGAACAGGCTATTGTGCATTATCGCAACTGCCTGGATGCCGGTGCAAAACTGGGCGTATACCGGAACCTGGACATGGAGGCGGACGTCTGCCGGAAAATTTCCCATGCCCACCAGGTGCTGGGCCGCTACGACGAAGCCCTCGAATATACTCGCTATGCGCTTCAAAAGGATTCCCTTCAGGGGAACACCCTGGAAATGATAGAGGACTACCGGGATCTCGGGGCGATCCACATATACCGGGGGGATTTTCTCGAAGGGACAACCTACCTGCAAAAGGCACTTGACATGAACGAGGGAATGGAAGCCAGCCTCAAGGGACAGAACCAGCTTTCGGTGGCGGACACCTACCTGTCGCTGGCACAGGTCAACAGCGTACTGGGCAGGTTCGGAACGGCCCTGGAGTATGCCGAAACGGCATTGACACTGTACAGGCGGCTCAGGGAGGAGAGGGGAGAAATGGAGGCCCTGCTGGTTTTGGGCAAGATCCAGATCAACGCAGGAACCCCTGAGCTGGCAGCCGGGACGATACAGGAGTCCATTGGGATTTGTGAGAATCTGGGACTCAACACCGCCCGGCATTTGAACGCCATGGCCGAAATCCTTAAGGCCGAAGGCCAGCTCGAAAAGGCCCTCAGCCACAACCTGCGTGCCCTGGACCAGGCCAGGGAAAGCCGGATCGTTCCGCAGGTCGTATGGGCGAACATGCGTGCGGGGGATTCCTACCGGGATGTCGGGGATACCGAGGAAGCCCTGGCCCGTTACACCGCGGCAAGGGAAATGCAGGATTCTTCCGGCATGCAGGCCCGGGCCCTGGAGGCTTCGGCGGACATGAGGCTGGGCAAGGCGGAAGATGCACAACGCTATTACCTGGATATCGGGTCTGATGTGGCAGGGGGACTTGCCACGCTTAAAGTTGCCGAGATGCAGGCCGAATCGGGACAGACCGGTCCGGCTCTTCAAAGCTATGCACAGGCGGTTGAGCTTTTCACACGGAGCGGGGTGAACGAAGGGGCAGCCCAGGCTTACCTGCGGATCGGAGACCTGCGGATCATCGCGGGTGAACCGGAACCGGCCTCCGATGCCCTGGAATCGGCCCAGGCGCTGGCCCGGTACCCGGAGAACCGCTGGCAGGTCTGGTACCAGTTGGGAAGGCTGGCCGAACTGGAGGGGCTCCAGGATTCAGCCATCGTCCGGTACGAACGGTCCATCCGGATCATCGAACAGATTCGCGGTAATTTTACCATCGACGACCTGAAAAGCAGGTACATCGATGACAAGGTGAAGGTATACGACCGGTTGATCCGCCTGCTGCGGGAGCGGGGGGACCTCAGTGCCTCCTTCAGCTATGCGGAACGTGCCAAGGCCAGGGCTTTCCTGGACCTGATCGGAAGCAAGAAACTGGAGGCGGGAGCAAGGCCGGGCCGTGAACTGATCCAGCAGGAGCAGGAACTTAGGATGCAGATCCAGAACCTCACCCGGATCATGCAGAAAAACGAACTGGAAACCACCCGGGGAATGTCGACGCGTGAAGTGTATGCCGAGCTTCACCGCTCGCAGGAGGAATATACACGCCTGCTGCAGCGGATCAAGCTTGAAAATGCGGAATACCATTCCATGGTCAGCATCGAACCCGTTGACGCCGACGGCGTTGCTGCGGGCCTGGATGCGGGCACGGCACTCCTGTATTACTGGATCGGTGAAGAATCCAGTGCCGCCTGGGTCTTCAGCAGGAATGGCATGCGTTCCGTCAACCTGGATTTGACGGCCTCCGAAGCCAGGCGCATGGTTGACCTGTGCCGGCAGGTGGTCCGGCGTACCGCTGAGTTCAGGGGGGGCGGGGATTGGCGATCGGACATTCAGATCCCGGTACCGGACCGGCGCCCGGTCTCGGCCCGGGAACAGTTTTCCGAAGCCTATAAGCGGCTGATTTCACCCGTTTACCCCCTCCTGGAGGACTATGCCAGCATCGGCATCGTGCCACACGGTCCCCTGCACTTCCTGCCCTTCCAGGCACTGATCGCACCCGACGGAACCTTCCTGGTCGAAAAACACAACCTGTTCTATGTGCCTTCTTCCAGCGTCTACGAACAATGCCTGGAAAAAGAAGGGCATCCCCGCCTTGATTTCATGGGCATGGCCCTGGGTGACCTCAGCCTCGGAACCTTTTCGGGACTTCCCGGAACGACCTGGGAACTGGATCAGATCAAGACAAATTTTCCGCAGGGCACGTTTACCTACGAACAATCCTCAACGGAAAGTTTCTTCAAGGAAAACGCAGAGCGGTACGAGTACATCCACCTGGCAACCCACGGCATGATGAATCCCGTGCAGCCCGTATTCTCATTCATGCTGATGAACCCGACGCAGGCCGACGACGGGCAATTGACCGTCAACGAAGTTTTCGGGATGAACCTGAACGCCAGGCTGGTTACCCTGAGCGCCTGCGAAACGGGACTGGGCGACCTGAGCCGGGGTGACGAGGTGGTGGGCCTCAGCCGGGCGTTTATCTTCGCGGGCTCTCCCTCGGTCATCGTCAGCCTCTGGAGCGTGGCGGACCGGCCTACCGCCGAACTGATGGCATCCTTTTACCGGCACCTGAAGGATCATCCTCCGTTCGTTGCCCTGAACATGGCACAGCGGGAAACCATGAAAAAGTTCCCGGCCCCTTTCTACTGGGCACCGTTTCAGCTCATTGGAACCGGAAAATAGCAATAAACCTTCCCGACGGCATGTAAGTGCTGAAACGTGCGGGTCAGTGCGGTTCTGTTCGGGTCTAAGCTGCACCTTACGGGTCAGTGCTGGAAGATGCGGGTAAGTCCGGGTATGTACCGTTCCGGTTGTCAGACCGGCATGCTACTCGGTCATCTGAACGGCCTCGGCCATGGAAGAATAGGCCAGGCGGGCCCGGATGGTCACTTCGTTTATCTTGTTGGCTTCGACGGTGGTTTTATAGCAGTTGTCGCTGTACTGTATGAACCAGTTGCAGTAAAAATACGTATCGTCGACCTCTTTGTAGACGTTGATGAAGATCGGGTCGCTCGTTTCAAGTCCCTCTTCCTTGAATTCCGCCTTCCCGTTGTAATTGGTCTTCTTTTCGGTGGTGATCATCTGGTCCAGGTCCAGGTTGTACCAGTCGGTATAACTGTCGTACAGCATAACCCAGCAGTCCTGGATGGCATCGCCCCCGTCGTAATCGACCACGTTGACCCAAAGCGTGGTGGGTTGGGTCACCTGGACGTTCTTGCTGGTGAGGTCGGCCTTCATGTCGTCCTTGCCGAACACACGCAGGGTAACCTCGAAGTTGCCGGGTGTATCGTAGGTATAGGTGGGACTGGTCTCGGTCGACTGTCCCCCGTCCCCGAAGATCCACTCGCAGCGCTCCATGTCGGCCGATGTGTTGGTAAAGGTGACGGATTCGCCTGCCTCGATGCTGCTTGCGGACATGGTGAAACTGGCGATCGGGTCCTTATAACAACCCGTAAGAAATACAACAAGCAGGGAAATTCCCAGCCAGCCAAGGATTCTCTTCATCGGTTTATATTATTTGGTTGCGAAAGATCTGCTTCAAACCAGCGTTTCCATCTTCTTCTGCAGGGCTGAAAACTGTTTTTCCAGCTGGTTCAGCCGGTCTTCCTTGACGCGGTTCTCTTCCCTCAGCTCCGTAATGATCGCCTGCTGCTCCTTGATCCCTTCGACCAGCAGGGCGGTAAGGCTGGCATACTGCATGGTAAGATACTCCCCGCGTTCGCCCACTACTTCGGGAACGACTTCCTTTGTATCGTCGGCAATGAATCCCATCTGCTTGCCTTCCGGGAAGAAACCGGTATCCTTCCATTCAAAATTCACCCCGGTCAAGCGGCCGATCTTTTCAAGCGCATGGTCGATCTTCTCAATGTTCTTTTTAAGGCGGCTGTCCGAGTACCAGTTGGTATAATAGCTGTAATACTGGTCCCCGTAAAAGCAATAATAGCCGTACCCGGCATAACTCACATAGTTCGAGTAACTGGAATAGCTGGAATACCGGGAGTAACTCGAGTAGCTGGAATAACTCGAGTAACTGGAATAACTGGAATAATCAAAATAACTCGTATAGGAATCGTTGTAATTGGTGTAGGAGGCCTGTGCGCTGGGTCCCTCGTAGGTAAAGGGCCCTATATCCTCCGGCTCCTCGCACGAGCTCAGGAACGATATGAAGCTGGGGATGCTGGTCATGGCTGCGGCGCCCAGGGCAATGCGTTTGAGAGCATCCCTCCGCTCGACCAGCTTTTTGTCCTTTTTTTCCGATTCCATGACGGTTAAATTTTACATCCAACAAAATACATAATTAATCGGTAGCTGTCAATATTTTTTTTACCTCGTTGTACACATCCTCCGCCGGGATCATGTTCATGCACTGTTCCGCTTCCAGCGGACAGGGCCTGGTGTAATTTTCAGGATGCCGGGTCCCGATGCATTTATCCCGGTGCGGGCAATGGTCCAGCGGGGCCTGCAGATGGATGTGTTCATCGTACCCGTATGCCTCCTTCGGTGTGGGTCCCCATAAAACAACGGCGGGAGTCCCGGTGAAATGGGCCGCATGCATGATGAAATTATCCACGGTCAGAACGGCATCGCATTTCGGCAGAAGGGCGATCAACTGCTTGGGAGATGTGATCCCCATGAGGGAATAGCAATTCCGGATGTGCGGCTCATTCAACCTGCCGGCCTGCAGGATCAGCAGGTCCTCATCCGAGAGCATATCGACCAGAAGGTGCCAGTGATGCAGATGCATGGTTTTGCGCAGGGACTCGGAAAAGGGTGCAAGCAGCAGGTTCTTCTTTCTCCAGGGTATGGTTTCATCCAGTACGGGATCCAGCTTTTCCGGTTCGGGGACGTAGAGGGTTTCCGGCAGGGGAGTTTTCAATCCCAGGGTCCGGGCCAGGATCTGGTAAGCCCGCTTGGAGTTTCCGCCCAGGGGCTCTGCGGCCCAGTAATCGGTACGGATCAGTCCGGCATCCTGCGGGGGGTGACCGATCCTGCGGATCGCCGGATGCCCCTTCAGGAAAGCAAGGTATCCCCTTCTCCTGACCAGGTTGAACTGCCGGCCGGGTTCCCGGTCGTGCGCCTGTTTCAGGACACCCGAAAGCATCAGGCTGTCACCGAGTCCCCCGACCGGATTGATCCACAGGTCGTCCGGAACAACCGGTTTAGCCCGGATACCTGCTGCGGGGCTTTTTTTCTCCCGCACTGCCTGTGTTTTATCCTTTGCCCCCTTGCTCATGATTTATTGTCCACGGGTTCCAGGCCAAAATTGGCTTTCAGTCCCGTGATGGGTTCAACATATCTGCTGAAAAGAATCTTCTTGTCCATGCATTTCGGGTGCCTGTGCATAAAATCCCCGTTTTCTATGAAGGCATCCAGGGGACATCCCCCGTGGCAGATCCTCCAGAGGTTGCATCCCTTGCAGTCCCCTTCGATCAGTACCTCGTTGCGGCTGGCCAGCAGATCCCTCTGCTCATCACGGAAGATTTCTTCCAGGGTGCGGTCGTAGATGCTTCCGTAACTCAGCAGGTCGTAATCCCCGGACCTGCCGCAATGGGAGGTCTTCCCTTTAGGGCCGATGTAAACCCAGTTATTTGCACAGGATCCTGAATCCTCGCAACCCAGGGCCGCGCCTTTTCCCTCCAGGCATCGCATGATGTTGTAA
>CAZNQG010000107.1:0-11437 GCA_964575235.1 uncultured Bacteroides sp. | reverse complement strand
TTAACTTTCCTCTTCACCCCGAGGCAGAGCCTCGAGGAATTCTATGATTAAAAATGTAAATATCATAATTATTTGGCTACAATTCAAAAATATAAATTAACAAAAAAAACTTTTTTAATGCTTTGTCATGCAGTCATATACGTTTATAATGCCCCGACGGTTACCTAAAAGTTCGGCCTCAGGATGTATTTTGAATAGAACTGGTCGATGTGGTCGACCGCTTCCCTGGCCTCATCTACCAGGATGCAAAGGTCCAGGTCCTCGGGATTAATGTTGTGTTCCCGCTCCAGCATAACCTCCCGGACCCAGTCAATCAATCCAGTCCAGTAAGACGTTCCGACCAGCACGATGGGAAAGCGCCCGATCTTGTCCGTCTGGATCAGGGTGATGGCCTCAAACAATTCGTCGAAGGTCCCGAATCCCCCCGGCAATACGATGAATCCCTGTGCGTATTTCATGAACATCACCTTGCGCACGAAGAAATGGTCGAAGGTGATCAGCTTATCCGGATCGATGAAAAGATTAGCCTCCTGTTCAAAGGGCAGGTCGATGTTGATCCCCACCGATTTTCCCTTGCCCCGCTTGGCTCCCATGTTGGCCGCCTCCATGATGCCGGGACCCCCTCCGGTGATCACCCCGTACCCCCTCTGGGTCAGCATGTAGGCGATCTCCTCCGCAAGTTTGAAATAGGGATTGTCGGGGGTGGTCCGGGCGCTTCCGAAGATGGAAACGCAGGGCCCGATGCGTGCCAGTTTTTCGAACCCCTCGACAAATTCCGAGAGGATCTTGAATATCCTCCAGGAGTCCGTGGCCTGTATTTCGTTCCAGTCCTTTTCCTTGAATGCGCTGATGATTTTGTCGTCGCTGCTCATGTGCTATTCCTTTTTAATAAACGTTTGTGAATAATATGTACTGCCGCATTCAGCCCTCAACATGTAAGTGCCTGGAGTGAGTCCCCCGAGGGACATGCGGTGTAATAATTCGTAATCCGGTTTCCGGACCTTTGCGGACCGTATCATCCGTCCGTCCGCGCTGTAAATACCGATGGTCCATTCCCCCGTAAGATCCGACCGGATCTCCGCCCGGATCTCGCTGGTTGCGGGGTTCGGGTATACACGGAATTTTACATCCGGGGAAGCCTGCTGCCCGGTGCCGATGATTTGCACACCCGCGCTGAGGAACAGTCCCCTTCCATGCGTGGCTGCCAGGATGTGGTTATCCGATTCCCGGCTGCGCAACATATCGACCCTTACGCTGGGGAAATCCTCCCCTGCCCGAACCCAGTATACAGGTTCTTCGGTTATGTCCGTAGTATACCAGATGCCCATTTCCGTTGCCAGCATTACACATCCAGGATCCCCCGGGACATATATGGCCCATCGGACCGGTATGTCCGGAAGGTTTCCCGTCCGGTCTTCCCAGGTGGCTCCCCCGTCCCGGGTCTCCCAGACATGCTCCACCCCGTAGTTGGAAAAGGTGACCAGGATCTGCCGGGGAGTGCTCCCGGTCTGGATGCAGGAAATGTAGCCGGTTGGGAACGCCGGACTCCCGATCTCTGTTGACCGGATGTCGGACTGTGCATTTTCCAGCCTGAAGAGCCTGCCGGACTGGCTGCCCACGAGAACCGTCGTACTGCCATGGCTCTTCCAGGGAAGGATATGGATGGCAGAGAACGGCACCACGGAACCGGTTTGTGCGGGAGCATAGTTCCCCGCCAGCAGGGTGTCGTTTGCCAGGCGGATCCGGAAGATCGAGTCCCTGTACCTTCCTTCAAAATTCGTTGCATTGGAATACAGGATGTTATCATCGTGGTCATAATCCACCGGGTTGATGAAGGTCCCGTTGCTGAAATTATAATAATAAACGTAGTTGTGGTTGCCGTCCCGGGAATAGTAATAGTAATTGAACTGGGAACAGGATATCTGTATGTTGGGCTCGTTCTCGTCTATGAAGCAGAAGGCCCCGTCCCCGCCCGAAACGGAGGATGCCAGTTTCGAGGTGGGTTCATCGGTGGTCCGGAAGGTGCCGTTGTCCTGGCATCCCCCCAGGAAATACCGCACTCCCGCCCCCGGGTGAATGGCGCAGGTATAGTACTGCAGGGTGTTGTATCCTTCGTTCCTTTCCCGGAACTGAGGGTAAGGGTCTTTTACGTCTGTAGCCAGGAATACGCCCCCGTCGTTCGAATTGAGCAGTTCGGCCGGGTTTCCGGGCCGGAAAACCAGGCTGTGCTGGTCGGCATGCACATATACGGGGTATTCCTCATGGTAGTACCACCCGTAATTCCACCACAGGGATTTCTGGTCCCAGGTCCACCCCCCGTTCTCCGAACGGTACAGGTCGAGTCCCCCGATCCACAATACGTTCGGGTTATCGGGCTGCACGGCGGCGGTCAGGGCATGCCAGGCTAGAAAAGCCCACTGCTGGCTGGTAAACGGGGACGGCAGCGGCATGTTGACCTGGGTCCAGGTTTGTCCATTGTCCAGGGATTGCAGGATCATCACAGCCTGGGAGTAGACGAAGCCGTTGTCGGGATTGGCATCGCCGCCGCCCAGGACAGCATAGACCCGGTTCGCATTCGAGGGGGCGCAGGCCAGGATCACCCTTCCCGGGATGTTATAGGCCTCCCCGGCCCGGATCATGGGAACGAAATCGTCCACCACAATCCAGTCCACCCCGTTATCCGAATACAGTATGGTGCCTCCCCCTTCCTGGTAGATGTTACGCATGGTTCCGACCAGGATCCTTCCCCCGGCGCTGATTTCGATGTGCGCAGGGGCATAGGGTATGCCGGTGCCCGGAATATCCGGCAGCACCTGTGTCCAGGTCTCCCCTCCGTCATCCGAGCGGTAGAGTCCGTCGGCCGGTTTGGAGGCATGGATCTCCCCCTTGTAGATGCCCGAGGTCACCCCGGCATAGACCACGGATTTCCCGGATTCATTTCGTACGGCGATATCGCTAACGTATTCAAAGTCTTCGGTGGAGGCGAGCAGTGACCAGTCCAACCCACCGTTGGCCGACTTCCATATGCCGGCTCCCCGGCCCGATGATTCACGGTATATGACCACGGCGGTCTGCCCTTCCCCGGTGCCCACATAAAAAACCGACGGGTCGTTGGGGTCGTAGGTGATGCAGCTTACGGCCAGGCTGGACCAGAAATCATCCACGGGCTCCCATTTTCCCGAGGCCCGGATGTTGTCCCGGTACCAGAGTCCACCGGTCACACCCCCAGCCCAGACCTTTGCATGATCCGGGTCGTTGGGATCGTACATGATGGCGCGGGTCCGCCCCCCGGTATTGGATGGTATCTCTTCCCAACTGAAAAGGTCGCCGGATTTCAGGTTCCCCCGGCGCATTTCCGTTTCAATGTGCAGGGCCGATTTCAGCCAGGCTTTTTCGGGGACCCTCCTGGTTGCCGGGTCCATGGTCATGAGATAATCCCGGAAGCCTGCGTATTCGGGCCTGTCGGCCGTTCTAATTTCGGCCTGATGACCTTTGGAAGACTCCGGGTTGCAACGGGAACCCTTGAGACTTTCGCCGGGGCCCGGTACCGGGAGGCTCCGGTAGAGGGAGCGAAGGTAGTTTTCATGGGCTTCCCTCCCTGCAGGGAAGGGATTTCCGTCTTTCTGCAGCAGTACCGCGAGGACCAGGCACAGCACGGCAGAAACGACCGGCGGTGTTCTCAGCTTTCTTCTCATGATGATACTCTTAAGTGCATGCTCAAGTTAGAAAAAACCGCGTAGAATAAAAAGGATGGCTGCGGGCGGTCCTGCACGGCTGCAGGTGATTACTCCGCAAGTCTCCGTTTCAGCTCCTTCCGCAGGAAGCCTGCCGTATAGCTGTTTTTGCACACCGTGATTTCCTCGGGTGTCCCGGTGCACATCACCTCACCGCCCCGGAGTCCCCCTTCCCTGCCCAGGTCGATGATGTAATCCGCCATCTTGATTACATCCATGTTATGTTCGATCACGATCACCGTATTTCCCCGGTCAACCAGTTTATTGAGGACCTCCAGCAGGATCCGGATATCATCGAAATGCAGTCCCGTAGTAGGCTCGTCCAGGATGTAGAGGGTTTTCCCGGTATCCTTCCGGGCCAGTTCGGCAGCCAGCTTGACCCGCTGGGATTCCCCGCCTGAAAGCGTCGTGGAGGGCTGCCCGAGCGTGATATAGCCCAGTCCCACATCCTGCATGGTTTTCAGTTTGGAGGAAATGGAGGGAATGTGCTGGAAGAATTCGACCGCCCGGTTGATGGTGAATCCGAGCACATCGCTGATCGAGTAACCCCTGTATTTCACTTCCAGGGTCTCCCGGTTGTAACGTTTGCCGGCACATTCCTTGCACTTCACATAGACGTCCGGCAGGAAATTCATCTCGATCGAAACCACCCCTGCCCCCGAGCATTCGCTGCACCGTCCTCCGGCGACGTTGAACGAGAACCTTCCCGCCTTGTAACCCCGGATTTTCGCCTCCGGGGTCTGCTCGAACAGTTTCCGGATATCGGAAAACACGCCGGTATAAGTGGCTGGGTTAGACCGGGGGGTCCTGCCCAGGGGGGACTGGTTCACTTCGATGACCTTGTCGATACCTTCCGCCCCGTCGAGCGCGTCGTACGGAAGTGGATCCTTGAGGGACCGGTAGAACCGCTGGCTCAGGATGGGATGCAGGGTTTCGTTCACCAGGGAGGATTTCCCGCTGCCGGATACCCCCGTGACGCATATGAAACGGCCCAGCGGGAAAGGCACGCTGATGTTTTTCAGATTGTTCCCCCTCGCCCCGCGGATAACCAGTTGTGCACCGTTGCCGTTGCGGCGCCGGGCCGGAACGGGAATGATCTTCCGGTTGTTGAGGTAATCCGTGGTCAGGGTCTTCAGGGAAGCGATCTTTAAAGGCGGACCGCTGGCCACCACTTCGCCGCCGTGCCTGCCGGCCCCGGGTCCCAGATCAAGGATATGATCCGCTGAAAGGATCATTTCCCGGTCGTGCTCCACCACGATGATGGAGTTCCCGGCGTCCCTCAGTTCTTTCAGGGCGGCGATCAGCTTGAGGTTGTCCTTCTGGTGCAGGCCGATGCTCGGCTCGTCCAGGATATAGAGGACGTTGACCAGCCTCGAACCGATCTGTGTGGCGAGCCGGATCCGCTGGCCTTCGCCTCCCGACAGGCTTCGTGCGGTCCGGTTCAGAGACAGGTAATCGAGTCCCACATCCAGCAGAAACCCGATCCTCCCGCGGATCTCCTTGAGGATGTCCCTGGCAATGGCCTGCTGTCGCTGGCTCAGCCTGTCCTCCAGTGTCCGGAACCATTTGTGCAGTTCCAGGATGTCCATGCCCGCCAGTTCGGCAATGTTCCTGCCGTCGATCCTGAAATGAAGGGATTCCCGTTTCAGCCTTGCTCCCCCGCACTCCGGACAGACCACTTCGCGGACGTACTGGTCGGCCTCCTTCTGGGCTCGTTTTCCCGGTCCGTTCTGTGAAATGTTTTGGTGAATGTAGTTTACGATCCCGTCAAAACTCAGAAAATAATTGGCCGAGGTGCCCAGGGGGGTGTTCTGCAGTTTGAAGGTCTCGTCCGAACCGTACAGGATTTTCTGAAGGGCTTCCTTCGGGATTTTTTCGATCGGGGTATCCAGGCCGAAACCGTATTTATCCCCGATGGCATCGAGCTGCCAGAATATCAATGCGTTCCGGTATGGTCCCAGGGGTTCTATACCCCCTGATTTAATGCTTTTCCGCCGGTCCGGTATGATCTTCCGGATGTCCACCTCGTTGACTTCTCCCAGCCCGTTGCAGCGCCGGCAGGCTCCGTGTGGTGAATTGAAGGAAAAGGTATGCGGGGCGGGCTCGTTATAGGAGACGCCGCTGGTCGGGCACATGAGCTGCCGGCTGAAGAACCGTGCCTGATCCTGCTCCGGGTCCCAGACCATCATGATCCCCTTTCCCTGGTTCATGGCCGTAGCGACGGATTCCCGCAGGCGTTTGGGATCCTCACCGACGGTCAGCCGGTCCACCACCACCTCGATGTCGTGTGTCTTGTAGCGGTCCACCCTCAGCCCGTGCGTAAGCTCGGTCAGCTGTCCGTCGATCCTTGCATACAGGAAGCCCTTCCGCAGGAACTGTTCGAACAGTTCCCGGTAATGCCCCTTCCGGCCCTTCACCATAGGGGCCAGCAATTGCACCCTTCCTCCGCTATACCGGTCGGAGATCAGCCGTATGATCTGCTCGTCTGTGTAGCGGACCATTTTTTCACCGGTCACGTAGGAATAGGCATCCGAGGCCCTCGCGTAGAGCAGGCGCAGGAAATCGTATATTTCCGTAATGGTGCCGACGGTGGACCGTGGGTTCCGGGAAGTGGATTTCTGTTCGATGGAGATTACGGGGCTCAGTCCGGTAATTTTATCCACATCCGGGCGTTCCATGCTGCCTAGGAACTGCCGTGCGTAGGCCGACATCGTCTCCATATACCTTCGCTGCCCCTCGGCATAGATGGTATCGAAGGCAAGGGAAGATTTCCCGCTTCCGCTGAGCCCGGTTATGACGGTGAGCCGGTTCCGGGGGATCTCCACATCGATGTTCCTGAGGTTGTGGACCCTGGCCCCGAGTACGCGGATGAAACGGTTGTCCTCGATGAATTCCCTATGATCCTGCCTGTTGGTCACTCGGTTCGGATGTCGGGTTCAGGGTATCGGATTCCCAGGTATATTCCCGGTACCCCTTTCTCGGAATGGAAATGTAATAGGTTTTCCCTTTGGGATTGCTGAGCTTGTTGTCCCTCAGCCAGGGATTGAAGATCTTGAGCACCTTGTAATTGATGGAATACCTCCTGGCAAAATCCGCAAAGTCCTCCACCGGCCCGTCCACCGTCACCTTATAGGTCGGGATGGGCGGATACAGTTCGGAGCGGTCCAATTCGAACCCGTATACCTCCGGGTTTTCCATGATCAATTTCAGTGCCAGCAGCCGGTACACATACCGTCCCGTTTCGTCATTGAGCAGGAGGTTGTAGTAGTAGCGTTCGTCCTGCCGCCCGATCTGCCGGTTGAGTCCCGTGCGCCCCACGTTATAGCTTGCCGCGGCCATGGTCCAGCTTCCGTAAAGCTCGTATGAATGACTGAGGAAGGCGCATGCTGCTTGCGTTGATTTTTCGAGATGATAACGCTCATCGACCTCGTCGTTCACCTCCAGTCCCGATTCAACGGCCGTGGCCTTTCGGAACTGCCAGAAACCCACAGCATTCGCAGGGGATACGGCATTCAGCAGGTCGCTCTCGGCAACGGGAAGGTATTTGAAATCCTCGGGGATCCCGTTCTCGCTCAGGATACGCTCGATGGTTGGAAAATACCGGTTTGCCCTTTTCATAAGCAGCATGGTATGGGATTGCCAGTAGGTATTGATCAGCAACTCCTGGTCAAGGCTTTCCCGGACATCGAAATTCTCCAGGGGAACCGGCTCGCCCGCGAAATCAAGCTCCTCGGGAATGCTTACCGGGGTTACGAGGTATTTCCCTCTCTCATTCAATGTTTCCGGCCTGCCGGAATCGCCTTCTGCCCGGATGAAAAGGATCACCAGGACGGTGACCAGGCCACACAGGCCGAACAGGCTTAACAGGGTTCTTTCCTTTCCTGATCTGCTCATGATTTCGGGGGATTAGAAAAAATACAAAAGTACGGTTTTTTTAGCAAAAAAATAAGAGACCTGGGTCCGGATTGAACCGGGAACCGGAGAGTTTAAAAGGATCAGAAGGAATAGGAGATCCCGGTGAAGAAACCGAGGGAATAGGGATGAGAACCGACGCCGGTGACCGTATTGATTGAGTTCAGGTAATACCGGAAGGTCGGTTCCATATTGATATGGAGGTTGCGGTTGATGGAATACTGAAGGCCCATTCCAAGCACACTGCTGTAATTGACCGGTTTAAGGTCCTGCGTCGTCCCGATGAATTCCCTGCTGCCGTCTTCCTGGAAATACACATTGCTGCCCACCAGGAAGTTGGTGCTGAGTCCCCCCAGCAGGTTCACACCAAACTTTCGGTCCACCACCCGGTACCGGACCAGGAGGGGAATTTCCAGGTATTCGAAATGCTGCAGCAACTCACCGTCCCTGACTTCCGGTTCGGCTTCCCTGTTGTCTATGTCCCCGGGATCCCAGCCGCTGTACTCCGAGGTC
Source organism: uncultured Bacteroides sp. (assembly GCA_964575235.1). Classification (GTDB taxonomy): domain Bacteria; phylum Bacteroidota; class Bacteroidia; order Bacteroidales; family SM23-62; genus SM23-62. The sequence goes on along the minus strand of CAZNQG010000107.1, from coordinate 3,278 downwards.
GGTTTATATTCGCTGATTACAGCATCGTTCCGTCCCTCGCCCATGGCGATCTGCCCCGAAGAATTGGCCAGTGCCGGCCGCATGGATGGGAATTCCGGTGATTGGGTCTTCTGTTCGGCAGAGGCAAGGTAGGTGTTCTCCATTTTCATACCCATGCGGGAATAGTAGAGTCCCGATTGAAGTGCCAGCCTTTTTGCCGGGTAATAATTCAGGTTCACGCCCCCGGCATAGGAAACGATCCCGTTCTCCTTCTCGTTGAAATACCCGGTATTGTATGCGGTCTGTTCGGCGGCATCCAGGTTGCGGTAGCTGTAAACCGGGGATACCTGTCCCCCGATCGCCCAGCGGTCGAAGTCTGCATGCCCGTTCTCACCGAATTCCTCGAACACATCGATGCCTTCATCCGTTTTCACATCTTCAACCGTTGCGGTGGTGGTCCCCGAAAGGATGTGTTCGTCCAGTACGGGCTCCCCCGCAGGCTCGCCGGACTGAATGCCGGTTATGGACATTGCTTCGATCCGCATGGGGCTTCCCGGCCGCAGGTCACTCCCGCCGGTCATGGTTCCCCCTTCCGCCGCGGTGTAAGTTCCGGGGCTTGTGGCTTCGCGGTTCGTCTCTGTGGTTGTGCTTTGCCCGGTCACCGTTGCCGGTTGCCCGGAGGCCTGGCGTTCCGCGATGGACTCCGGCGGCTCGGATACTTCTCCCGGTGCTTCGGCAGCCTGCCTGCCGGCAGCGGTCCCACTCCGGTCCGCCGGTGTTTCCGGGCGTTCTGCCGTGGTCTCGGGCTGTTCCGTCGTTTCCTGTGACACGGTCCTGCCAATCTCGCGCTGGGGGTTGCGGTTCATCAGGATCCAGATGCTCCCTGCAGCCAGGATTACGGCGGCCGCGGCAGCGATTCTCCCCACCCATACCAACCGGGTCCTTTTCCGGTCCCATTGAAGCGTCCCGGCAATCCCGTCCCACACTCCCTCCGGGGGAGCCGGCCGGTAGGATCCCATCAATTCCCGGAAATGCCTGTCCATATTTGCTTGCTTCTTGCCCAATTTCCTAGCTTATGTTTTCGTTGCTGTCGAAATACTGCTTGACCTTTTTCTGTAATATTTCCCTGGCCCTGTAAAGGTTGGATTTTGATGTTCCAACCGTGATCCCCATAGTCTCTGCGATTTCCTTGTGGGCATAACCCTCGATGGCATACATATTGAACACCATACGGTACCTTGGCGGAAGCTCCTGTACCAGTTTTACCAACTCTTCGGCCGACAGCTTTCCATAAACCTCCTCCTGCAGTTCCTCCCCCTTCTGGACAGAATTTTCGGTCAGGGGGTACAGGTGCAGCTGGCTGCGGTAGCGTTCCAGGGCGGTATTGATCATGATACGCCGTACCCACCCCTCGAACGATCCTCTCCCGGTGTACTGGTCCATTTTACGGAACACCTTTATGAATCCTTCCTGCAGGATATCGCAGGCATCGTCATAGTTGTTCGCATATTGCATGCACACACCAAACATTCTGTTAGAGAACATTCTATACAACTGTTCCTGGCACTTCCTGTCACCCTTCAGGCAGCCTTTAATAATATTGTCAAGCGGGTCCACCAACAGTTCAGTGAGAAAAACCAGTTTAAATTACTATAAATTGGCGGACAAAAATTTTGCCACTTCAAGTTTCTGATTCACATGATAGATGATTCTGCCTGCGGATTGGTTGCGTTGGCCCGGTACGGAGAAGGGTTGTTCCCTTACCTCCGGTTTAATCGCTGCATCCCGTTTAGAGGTGGATCACCTCGTCATAGGCGGCTGCCGAGGCTTCCATAACGGCTTCGGACATGGTGGGATGCGGGTGTATGGATTTGATCATTTCATGGCCCGTGGTCTCCAGTTTACGGGCAACCACGATCTCGGCAATCATTTCGGTAACGTTTGCGCCGATCATGTGGGCCCCCAGGAGTTCCCCGTATTTAGCGTCGTAGATCAGCTTGACGAACCCCTCCTTCTGTCCCGCAGCGCTTGCCTTGCCGGAAGCCGTGTAGGGGAATTTCCCCACCCTGATCTCATATCCGGCTTCCCTGGCCGCTTTCTCGGTCATGCCGACAGAAGCTACTTCGGGACTGGTATAGGTACAGGCCGGGATGTTGTTGTAATCGATGGGTTCGACCTTTTGGCCCGCAATATGCTCCACGCAGAGGATCCCCTCGGCAGAGGCTTTATGGGCCAGCGCGGGACCCGGAACGATGTCGCCGATCGCATAGATCCCTTCCACGTTGGTCCGCATCAGCTCATCCACCTTGATTTTGCCCTGTTCAACGGTGATGCCCAGTTCCTCCAGTCCGATCCCCTCCAGGTTGGGCGTAATTCCGACGGCGGACATAACGATGTCGGCCTCGGTTTCCTCCTCCCGTTTCGGGGTTTTGATCTTTACCTTGCATTTCTTCCCGCTGGTATCGACCGATTCGACGGTCGAGGAAGTCATCACCTTCATGCCCGCCTTTTTAAAGGACCGTTCAAGCTGTTTTGAAACCTCTTCATCCTCAAGCGGGACCACGTTGGGCAGGAACTCCACCAGGGTTACCTGGGTCCCCATGCTGGTGTAGAAATGCGCGAATTCGCTGCCGATGGCCCCGGAACCGACCACCACCATGCTCCCGGGAAGCTCCGGGAGGCTCATGGCCCTACGATACCCGATCACCTTCTTCCCGTCCAGCTTCAGGTTCGGAAGTTCACGCGACCTGGCCCCGGTGGCCAGGATGATGTGCCCGGCCTCGACGGTCGTTTTTTTACCATCCGCATCCGTCACCTCCACCTTTTTCTTGCCGGCCAGTTTCCCGAAACCGGAGATTACCTCCACCTTGTTCTTTTTCAGCAGGAACTGCACGCCCTTGCTCATTCCCTCGGCCACACCCCGGCTCCGTTTGATCACCGCATCAAAATCCGGTTTGGCTTCCCCCGAAAGGGATATCCCGTATTCTTCCGCATGCTTGAAATAATCATACACCTGGGCGGACTTCAGCAGGGATTTTGCGGGTATGCATCCCCAGTTGAGGCAGATCCCGCCCAGGGATTCTTTTTCGACCACGGCCACCTTGAAACCAAGCTGGGCAGCCCGGATGGCCGCCACGTATCCCCCGGGACCGCTGCCGATTACGAGTACGTCAAATTTCATGGAATGTATTTTTCAGAGTTAAGGGTCTTTTATTAACTAGGCAAAAATAGGGAAATTCGGGAGAATCGAGTAGGAGGAAAATAAAATAGTTTTCCACCTATTTTATTTTCCGTCCTCT
>CAZNQG010000106.1:0-11482 GCA_964575235.1 uncultured Bacteroides sp. | reverse complement strand
TTCCCCACCGGCTCACACGTTCCAGCCCTTTACGGTCTTTTTTCATAAAATTCATGAAAAAGGTAATAAAACCCGCCACTTGTCCCAGGATGACCCCCATGATCAGTCCGAAGGGACCGCTCACCATGGCCCCGGTCCCCAGTTTGACCGAGGAATTGGTCAGGCTCTGTGCCAGGTTGGCAGCCGTGATGTTCCGGAAACGCTTCTGTCGTATCGACCAGTAGTTGAGGCTCTGGTAAAGGCCATTCAGGAAGGTCGACAGGGGGATAAGGTAAAGCCAGATGGCAAGGTTCTCGTTGTCCAGGGCCTGTGCAATCCGGTGGTTCAGCAGGATCACGAGGACCAGAAGGACCGTGCTCACCATCAGGCTGATCAGTCCCGAAAGGCCCACGAGGTCCATGCTGTCCCGGTCATCACGCGGCATCAGGATGGCCAGTTCGTATTTTGCCGTGGCCGTGATGTTGGTGATGCCCAGGATGCTCATGTACAGAGCAAAAACACCAAAATCTTCCGGTGTGTACATCCGGGAAAGGACCGGGTAAATGGCGAGTGAAATTACCTGGGCCACGGTGGTTCCTGAAACCAGGGTAAGGACATTCCTGAAGAATTCACTCTTGATCAGCCCGGGCAGTCTGGTTTTCATGTATGCAATAACGGGAAAGCTATGGAGTTGTGATGTAAAATATGGATAATTTTTAATTTCAGTGTATATTTGTGCCCCAAAAAACAAAGATAAGATGGCTATTGCACGTTCGGCCAATCCGGCATTAAACAAAAAAACCTTTGCGGGTTTTGCTCCCCTGACCGGGAGTCCTGCTATGACCCTCTCGGGCACCGTTAACAAGATTGCCCTGTTACTCCTGCTCGTGGTGGCGGGGGCATTTTACACCTGGAAAATCGCATTCCAGGCCATTTCAAGCGATTCGCTTACCGCATCCCGCGCCATCCTGCCCTGGATGATCGGAGGGGGTATCGGAGGATTCGTGCTTGCGCTGGTTACCATATTCAGAAGGAACATCTCGCCCTATACAGCACCCATCTATGCCGTTCTGGAAGGATTGTTCCTGGGAAGCATATCGGCCTTTCTGGAATACCAGTATCCCGGCATCGTGATCAATGCGGTGGCACTCACCTTCGGGATCCTGTTTGCCCTGCTGATCGCCTATCGTTCGGGACTGATAAAGCCCACGGAGAATTTCAAGCTGGGTGTGTTTGCTGCCACCGGAGGCGTGGCGATACTGTACCTGGTGTCCTTCCTGCTGAACCTGTTCGGCGTACCGGTCGGATACCTGCACAACAGCTCCCCTCTCTCGATCGGGATCAGCGTCGTCATCGTGATCGTTGCTGCGTTGAACCTGGTGCTGGATTTTGATTTCATCGAACAGGGTGCTGCTTCTTCCGTTCCGAAATACATGGAGTGGTATGCGGCCTTCGGCCTGATCGTTACGCTGGTCTGGCTTTACCTGGAGATCCTCCGGCTGCTTACCCTGCTTGCAAGGCGGAACTGAGAGAAGCCGGACCTGGCTAATTTCGGCATAAGATGAGTGAACTTGAACAGTACTTCAAACCGTTCCGGGAAAACATCGTCGGCATCGATGCGGAATACGAAAGCCCTTATGGCCGGAAGAAGATCGTGTACGGGGACTGGATAGCCAGCGGCAGGCTTTACGGCCCGATCGAGGAAAAACTGACCCGTGAATTCGGCCCCTTCGTCGCTAACACCCATACCGAAGCCAGCGAAACCGGCACAAGGATGACCAATTCCTACCGGCATTCCCACCAGCTGATCAAGCAGCATGTAAATGCCGGACCTAACGACATCATCATTACGGCAGGATTCGGGATGACCGCCGTTGTGAATAAGCTGCAGCGTATTTTGGGACTCAAGGGATGCGGCAAACTGGTCGGTACGGATTGCACACAGGATCGGGACCGGCCGGTGGTTTTCATAACCCATATGGAGCACCATTCGAACCAGACTTCCTGGTACGAGACCATTACCGACGTGGTCATGATCGAGCCGGACGAAAGCCTGCTCATCGACCTGGGGAAACTGCGCCGCAAGCTTGAACAATACAAAGACCGGAAATTCAAGATCGGTGCATTTACTGCCTGCTCCAATGTTACCGGCATACAAACGCCATACTATGAGATGGCAGCGATCATGCATGAGTACGGTGGACTCTGCTTCGTTGATTTCGCGGCATCGGCGCCTTACGTGGATATCGACATGCATCCTGCCGACCCGGCCATGAAACTCGATGCAATCTATTTTTCACCCCACAAGTTCCTGGGTGGTCCCGGCTCATCCGGCGTGCTGATTTTCGACAAAAGCATGTACCGGGCAGAAGCGCCGGACAATCCGGGCGGGGGTACGGTGGACTGGACCAATCCCTGGGGAAATTACAAATACGTGGACGACATTGAAGTACGCGAAGACGGGGGAACCCCGGGTTTCCTGCAGTCCATCCGGGCGGCCCTTGCCCTGGAACTAAAGAAAAAAATGGGCGTGGAAAACATGATCCGGAGAGAGCACGAACTGGTACGGCTTGCCTTCGGGGGACTCGAAAAAATTCCCGGCATTCACATTCTGGCGGATAACGTAAGGGAGCGGCTCGGGGTGATCTCATTTTACCACGAGTCCATCCATTTTAACCTGATCGTCCGCCTGCTCAGCGACCGTTTCGGGATACAGGTCCGCGGCGGCTGTGTCTGTGCAGGCACCTACGGGCATTTCCTGCTTGAGGTAAGCTACGAACGCTCGCGGGAGATCACCGACAAGATCAGTCACGGAGACCTATCCGAAAAACCCGGATGGGTGCGCTGGTCCCTGCATCCAACATCAACCGATGAAGAGGTTATGTACTTCCTTTCATCCCTGGAATCAATCACCGAACATATTTCCGAATGGGAAAAGGATTATGTATATTTAAAACGGACCAACGAGTATATGCACAAGGACCAGGTAGCAAACCCCTCCGGAATACACCTGGAGTGGTTTAAGCTTTAAGATACCTTCGATGGAAATGAAACCATCCGGTAGAGATGCGACTGATTGAAGTATCAGACGGAAGATCCCGCAAAGATTTTCTGAGGGTCCCCAAAATCCTCTACAGGAAAGATCCTTTCTGGGTCTGTCCCCTTGACCGGGATACGGAAGCCACCTTCGACCCGGCCAGGAATAAGCTTTTTAAAAAAGGAAATGCCTGCCGGTGGATCCTGCGAAATGAAAGGAATGAACTGATCGGCCGGATCGCGGCATTCTACAACCTGGAACTGTCCGCCAGGAACAAGCAGCCCACCGGAGGGATCGGCTGGTTCGAATGCATCAACGACCAGGGAGCGGCGAACATGCTTTTCGATGCGGCGAGGGACTGGCTCCGATCGGAAGGTATGGAAGCCATGGACGGTCCCATACACTTCGGCGGCAACGATTCGAACTGGGGACTCCTGGTCGCGGGCTTCACACATCCCGGTTACGGCATGCCCTATAATTTCCCCTACTACCGGGAATTGTTCGAAAATTACGGCTTCCGCCTGTATTTCCAGCAATACAGCTATCATATCGACATCACACAGCCCTTCCCGGAACGCTTCTGGAAGATCGCCGAATGGGTCGCAGGCAAGGCGGAATATGAGTTCAGGCACGGGGAGTGGAAGCACGCCGAGAAGTATGCCAGGGACATCATCACCGTGTTCAACGCAGCCTGGTCGCATTTCAAGGAAGATTTCGTGCCGATGAACCTCGAGGACCTTACCCATACCATACAGCAGGCCAGGCCCTTCCTGGAAGAGGATCTGGTCTGGTTCGTTTACCACCAGGGCGAACCCATCGCCTTCTATATCATTTTCCCGGATGCGAACCAGATCCTGAAATACCTCAACGGCCGGCTCCACCTGCTGAACAAGCTCCGCTTCCTGTACCATCTCAAAACCCGGAAAATCACCAGGGTAAGGGCGATCGCTGCGGGGGTGGTCCCCAAATTCCAGAATACCGGCGTCGAATCGGGCATTTTCAAGCACCTCGAAAGCTCCTTCAAGAAGAAATACTGGCTGACGGAAATAGAACTGTCCTGGGTGGGGGATTTCAACCCTAAAATGCGCTCACTCTATGAAGCCGTCGGCGGAAAACTTGCCAAGAAGCACCAGACGCTGCGGTATATATTCGACCCGAAAGCCCCGTTCGAACGCTACATGCCCGAGTATATGGAGAAATACAAGCAGCAACACAGCGGTGAGTTCCAGGAGGAGATCCAATTCCAGGCGGGGAAGGAACGCCCTAAATACAATTACCTGAAATACAAAGAATTATAGTTCAGGTCTGTCATGAATGGATGGCCTGTCCATAAAACCATCCCATTCCTTTTGATTTTTAAAAACATTATGTATTTTTGCATGCCCTGATCGGGCGTATAAACAGGATTTAAAATGAAAAAGGATCTGCATCCGGATAAATACAGAATGGTGGTATTCAAGGACATGTCAAACGGGTATACCTTCATGACAAGGTCCACGGCGCCATCGAAAGAGACCATCAAGATGGACGATGGCAAGGAATATCCATTGGTCAAGCTTGAGATCTCAAATACGTCCCATCCGTTCTACACCGGAAAGATGAAACTGGTGGACACCGCAGGACGTGTGGATAAATTCAATACCCGCTACAAAAAGCACATCGACAAGAAAAAGTCCCAGGAAGGCTGAGCCCTTCCTGAACACATACCTGAAACTCCGGCATTCTCCTGAATACCGGAGTTTTTTTATATTTTTATGTTCATGAATTACATCCTTTTCGATCCGCCTGCAACCTGGGAAAACCTGCTCCCCCTTACCTTCACGCGCCCGGTGTCGGAGGTCCGGACAGGCATCCTGACCATCCGTGAAAAATGGGAAAAACGGCTGAATGCAAGTACCGGCTGCATTACACAACCCTATCTCTCGGTCAAATACCCCCTGGAGGCCGGGAAGGACAACCTGCTGCTCAACGGAAGCATCCTGCCCGACGAATCCCTTCTGGATAAGGTGCAATCCTTATCCGTGGGACAGGCACTTTACTCGGGGGAGGATCTGCTGGCAGTACGCCTGGACCGCAGTGGATGCGAGCAATTCGATCCGGCGCACCCGGGCGAATTCAAGGTAACCGCTTACGAGAAAGACCTTTCGAAAATCGCCTACCCCTGGGATATCTTCAGGCTGAACGGGAAGGCCCTGGAAGCGGATTTCAGGATGCTCACCGCGGGACGGGAATCGGCCCCGATCCCTTCCAGCAACCGGGTTCTGCGACCCGGCGAGATCTTTGCCGAAGAGGGGGCCGCCGTGGAATGTGCCGTCCTCAACACCCGCACCGGTCCCATATACATCGGCAAAAACACAGAGATCATGGAGGGATCTCTGATCCGGGGTCCTTTTGCGCTCTGCGAGGGATCCACACTCAAACTGGGCGCCAAGATATACGGTCCCACCACCATAGGTCCCTTCTGCAAAGCCGGAGGCGAAATAAATAACTCCGTGATCCTGGGCTATTCGAACAAGGCACACGACGGATTCCTGGGTAATTCGGTCGTCGGCGAATGGTGCAACATCGGGGCGGACTCCAACAATTCGAACCTGAAGAACAACTATTCCACCGTCAGGCTCTGGAATTACAGGGAGGAGTGCTTTATCGGCACGGGACTGGTTTTCTGCGGACTGATTATGGGGGATCATTCGAAATGCGGCATAAATACCATGTTCAACACGGGAACTGTGGTCGGGGTAAATGCAAACATTTTCGGATCGGGCTTCCCAAGGAATTTCATCCCTTCCTTTTCCTGGGGAGGTGCACACGGGTTCAGCACATACCGGTTGAAGAAGGCCCTGGAAGTCGCCGCTGAAGTTATGAACCGGCGCGGTGTCCAGCTTGACGAAACGGATTCCGGCATCCTGGCAGAGGTTTTCAAAGTGACCGGGAAGTACAGATCCCGGTCATGAAGATCCTTTTGGCACAGCAATTGACATAATGGAATGTCGGCCTGTTGGCAAAGCCATACTGACAAGTTGACGGGTTGAATTGAATCGTACGATTATGGGAAAGAAATCAGAAAAGGAATTCAGGCGGCATATCATTGTAAATAACCCGCTGGATGAGGACAGCGACTTCATACCGCTCATATCGGACGAGGACGAATCGGTCCTGGACGTGAGCGATGTTCCCGAACTGTTGCCGGTACTTCCGCTACGGAACACCGTCCTCTTCCCCGGTGTGGTCATCCCGATCACCGTCGGGAGGGACAAATCCATCCGGCTGATCAAGGAGATCTACCGGAAGGACCGGATTTTGGGTACCGTAGCACAAATGGATGCCGGTACGGAAGATCCGGACATCAGGGACCTGTACGGGGTGGGGACCGTGGCACAGATCATCCGGATCCTGGAAATGCCGGACGATTCCACATCCATCATCATACAGGGCAAGAAGCGTTTCCGGGTCGAATCCATCGTATCCACGGAACCTTATTTCGTTGCGAAGGCAAGTCCTCTATCCGATAAGAAATCGGCATCGAGGGACCAGGAATTCGAGGCCATTGTCGGTTCCCTTAAGGACCTCTCTCTGCGGATCATCAAACTCTCTTCCAACATCCCCCCGGAAACTTCTTTTGCCGTTAAAAACATAGAGAGCTCAAGCTTCCTGATCAACTTCATCTGCTCGAACAGCGACATCGATTTGAAGGACAAACAGATGCTCCTGGAGGAGGACGATCTCAAACAACGAGGCATCCGGCTGCTGGAGCATCTTTCCAGGGAACTGCAGATGCTGGAGCTCAAGAACGACATCCAGTCCAAGGTAAAGACCGACCTGGACCAGCAGCAGCGTGAATTCCTGCTTCACCAGCAGATGAAGACCATACAGGACGAACTGGGTGGGAGTCCCACGGACAAGGAAATCAGCGAGTTCCGTGAAAAGGCCGCCCGGAAAAGATGGAGCAAGGAAGTCGCTGAAACCTTCGAAAAACAGCTTGAGAAACTGCAGAGGATGAACCCGGCCACCGCGGAGTATTCCGTACAGGCCAATTACCTGCAGACCCTGATCGAGCTGCCCTGGAACGAGTTTACCCGGGACGATTTCAATCTGAAACGCGCCCAGAAGATACTGGAACGGGACCATTACGGGCTCGATAAGGTCAAGGACCGTATCCTGGAGCACCTGGCTGTGCTCAAGCTGAAGGGAGACATGAAGTCACCCATCATCTGCCTTGTGGGTCCCCCGGGCGTCGGCAAAACCTCCCTGGGAAAATCCATCGCCAGCGCCCTGAAGCGCAATTACCTGAGGATGTCGCTGGGCGGGCTGCATGACGAGGCGGAAATACGCGGGCACCGGAAGACATACATCGGTGCCATGCCCGGCAGGATCGTACAGAACCTCAAGAAGGCCAAATCCTCAAACCCGGTCTTCGTGCTCGACGAGATCGACAAGGTCGGCAGGGACGTGCACGGGGACCCCGCTTCGGCCCTTCTGGAAGTCCTGGACCCGGAGCAGAACAGTTCCTTTTACGACAATTTCCTGGAACTGGAATACGACCTGTCCAGGGTCATGTTCATCGCCACCGCCAATACCACTGCTACCATACACCCGGCCCTGCTCGACCGCATGGAGGTCATCGACGTGAGCGGCTACATCATCGAAGAGAAGATCGAGATCGCAAGAAGGCACCTGATACCCAAGCAGTTGAAAAACCATGGCCTGGAAAAGGACCGGCTGACGTTCCCGAAAAAGACGATCGAATACATGGTCGAGTACTACACCCGGGAATCCGGCGTGCGGCAACTCGACAAGCTCATCGCCAAGGTCATCCGCGGGATAGCGAAAAAAATCGCATTCGAGGAGGAACCCGAACGGGTCCTGACCATCGCCGAGCTGAAGAACCTTGCTGGTGTACCGAAATATCTGAAGGACAAGACGATCAGTAATGAATACGCCGGTGTGGTAACGGGACTGGCCTGGACGGCCGTGGGTGGCGAGATCCTTTTTGTCGAAACAAGCCTGAGCAAGGGGGATGGCAAGCTTACCCTGACCGGTAACCTGGGCGATGTAATGAAGGAATCGGCCGTTATTGCCCTTGAATACCTGAAATCGCACAGCGATATTCTGGGACTTGAACCGGAGCTTTTCGGCAAATGGAACATCCATGTTCACGTTCCCGAAGGCGCCATCCCCAAGGACGGTCCGTCCGCAGGCATTACCATGGCCACTTCCATAGCATCTGCCTTCACCCAGCGGAAAGTGAGAAAGAACATCGCCATGACCGGGGAGATCACGCTCCGGGGCAAGGTGCTCCTGGTGGGTGGCATCAAGGAAAAAATCCTGGCGGCAAAACGGGCCGGGGTAGGCGAAATCATCCTTTCAAAGGAAAACCGGAAAGACATCGAGGAGATCAAGGAACTCTATGTCAGGGGGCTCGAATTCCATTATGTGAACAACATCATGGATGTGCTTGACCATGCCCTGCTGAAGCAGAAGGTGGCCAAGCCGAAAAAGATCACCGGATGATGAATTTCCCGCGGTAGGTCCTCTCCCCTTCCAGTTCAAAGACGTAATACCCGGGCTCCAGTCCCCCCCTTCTCAGGATAACTTCTTCGCCCGCGATGTCCCGTATTTCCCTTACGGTTTTCCCGCCCAGATCATAAACCCGGAGCGTGTAGGCACTTTTCTCCGGGTTGGGGAACTCGATTCGCGTGATATCGGAGAATGGGTTCGGGTAGGCCATGAGTTCCATAGTCGAAATTCTGTTCCCCAAGGTGCTGAACAGCTTCTTGTTGTCGTCCATGTTCGAGAGGGAATGATAGTAGGGCCCGGTTCCCGCCTTGATCTCCCCGGTGGGTGCGCAGGCCTCAGGAAGCGGTATTGCTATGCGGTAATATACAGTATCGAAAATGTCTGTATCCGTCCACGAATTGAACGAACTGGAAATGGTCTTGATGCTGTCCAGGTTATCGGGACTGTTCCCCCTGTAGATGATATACGACGGGAATTCGATTCCCTGGTAATGGTTCCAGATCAGGTTCACCTCCCCGGGCTGTGCACCCTGGTTCACCGTCAGGTGCAGGGTTTCGTGGTAAAAGCATTTCCCCGATTCGTTCTGGCAGGTATCCACGCAGGAAATCTTGTATTTTACGGACTGTTCGCGCGGGTCCGCATCGGGATCCTCGAACACGCTGAGGCGGCCCACAGGAACATTGCCGATGAATTCGAAGGAATCCTTTACAGCCATTTCCCTGTAAATGTTATAGGAAGCCGTTCCCACATCCGGCGTCTTTTCCCAGATGATGATGTTCCGCTGTGAAGTATCGACGCTGACCGCACAGACTTTTTCTTCATCGTAGACCTTCTGAACGTTCACCCGTATGGTATCGTAGTAAAAGCAATGATTGTCCCCTTCCACCGCCACCGGCACCGTATCGGCGTCGTAAAGCCTGTAGGTATCCGTATTCGATCCGTCCGGCCATATGTAGCTGGGTTTGTCCGCCTCGGCGGTAAGGGTCAGGCTGTCCCCGTAACAGAAGACCAGGCTGGGTTTGTCGGCCTGGATCACGGCATTCTCCTGCACTTCCGGCCGGTACAAATACCCTGCCGCGATGTAACCCTGAGGGGATATGATGTACTTATAACCAAACCAGAGATGGTTGTCCGGGCCGAAGGCGATCGGATCGGCAAGCGTTGAGGGCAGGGCGCTGTTGGCACTGGAAAAGGGTACGAACAAGCTTCCGGAGCGGATCAGGAGTCCCCCCGCGGAAGAGGCCCAGATCCCGCCGGACTTCCCTACCGCGAGGTCGCGCAGGTTGTTCCCTGGTGCGGCATGTACCACCCTTACCAGCGGGCCGTTCACGATGACCATGCTGTCTCCGCTGGCCAGCATGACCCGTCCCCATTGATCCGCCTCGACGGCAACCACACTTGAGATATCGCTATGCTGCGTCCAGGTGCCATTCTTGTAGACTACCGCCCCGGGAGCATTGCTCAGTCCCACCCAGACCGAGCTGTCCGCCGCCACGGCAATATCGTTCACGGGCGAATTGGTCCACTCCTTGTTGTAGGTGGTGAAGGCCGTTCCCTGGAGTGAGGCCACTTTGCCGGAATTGAAACCGATCCATTTGACGTTGCTGGAGTCCACCGCCACGGCCGTGACGTTGGCCTCCGGGAGGCCGTCCGTGGTCTTGATCATCCTGCCCTCGAGCGTGGAAGTATGAACAACCGCAAGTCCCATGCCGGTAGCTATCCAGGCGGAATCCGTCCGGTCGAAGGCAATGTCCGAGACGTGCACGGAGGGAAGCAAGCTGTAGTGCGCCTCGTTCCAGGTCGAACCGTTGAACTTGCCGACCGGGGAATGGTAATTGATGAGGATCCCGGATCCCAGATCCAGGCCGAACCAGATGTTCCCGTCCGGGTCCGTTTCCAGGAACTCGAAGCCAAAATACATGTCCTCCAGGCCGAAATCATCGCCCTGGTAAAGGGTTACGCAGACCTGGGAGTGAAGGAAAAGGGGGATCAGGAGCGCAAGGGAGGTTAACCATGCCTTTTTCATGACCGGGGGTTTTAAGCGTTTTAACGGGACTCCGGACCCGTGGTTTCATGTAAAAATACGGTTTTATCGCCTACTTTTACCGATAAAATCCGCTCATTTACCGAATATTGCTGCCCTTAACGGGGAAACGGGCGTATTTTTGAACCGGATAGTCAACAAGTAATAATTAAACATCATGAAAATGGGCGCTGGAGTTTTTTGGGGAGCTTTGCTGATCGTAATCGGGCTTGCTCTCATCATCAGGTTTGTCTTTAACGTGGATTTCCCCGTGTTCAAGGTCATCTTTGCCCTGTTCTTCATTTACATCGGGCTGAGGATCCTGTTCGGCAGTTTCGGCCTGTTCAGGATAGAGACCGGGCCGGACGATGTACTGTTCAGCGAACGGGAGTTTATCCACCCGGGAAAAGACAAGGAGTACAACATTGTCTTCGGCAAGGGGAACTTTGATTTCACCGATGTGGACCTGAGCCAGGGGAACGTGAATGTTAAGATCGGCACCGTATTCGGCGCATCCGAGATACGTATCGACCGGGATATGCCCGTAAAGATCACGGCGGATGCCGTCTTCTCGGGAGCCGAGCTTCCGGACGGGAACACTGCGGTGTTCGGGTCATCCTCGTACCAAACCGAATCTTTCAATCCGGATTCGAACCACCTGAAAATAAAACTGGATGTCGTTTTCGCAGGGGTACACGTTAAGCGGGAATAAACCCCTGCCTTCCAGGAATATTCATCCTGTTTAGTTTACATCTGCGGTTATTCGCGGAAACATCCCCGGATGTTCCGCCGGTTTCCGCAGATTTTTTTTAGCTGATTTTCTTATTTTTATTCCATATTCACCGTTCGTATGGCCCGCATCCAGGCAAACCAGAAAGCCAATTTCGGCACCCTGCCGGTTTTCATGACCACGGTCTCCACCATCC
>CAZNQG010000105.1:0-11598 GCA_964575235.1 uncultured Bacteroides sp. | reverse complement strand
CCCCACAACCGCTGTGTTTCCTCATCCGCCGCCATGCGCTCCATGTCCGTCCCGAAATCCTCACCATGGTATTCAAAATAGGAGAACATGATATCGTCCTTAAAATATATCGAATAGTTCGAAATATGGCATTCCCGGATCATCCGGAGCACACCCGGCCAGACGGCGGCATGGTGCCGGATGTATTCCCCGGCTTTCCCGGGTTTCAGGCGGATTATCTGTCCGTATCGTTTCATGCTAGTTGTTTTATGGTATTGAACATGGCTTCAACGTTACTGGGGGGGATATCCGGAAGGATCGCCTCGTGGCTCGGTGAAAGGATGAGTCCCGTGGGAAAAACCTCCACGGCATCCCTGACCCTTGAGGCAACCGCATCGGGGTCTCCCTTCACCAGCAGGTACTGTGCATCGATGCCCCCGCAGAAGGCGACCTTCCGGTCAAAATGGGTCTTCAGTTTATGAATGTCCATATCGGCCGCCAGGGCCTGTATGGGATGTATGATATCCGCTCCCAAATCGGCAAGATCCCCGATGAGCGGGAAAATGGAACCGCAGGAATGGTGCATGACCTTCAGTCCGTAGCTCCTGGCCTGGTCGATCAGTTGTTTGGTTCCGGGGAATACATATTCGCGGATCAATTCCGCATCCAGCATTAGTCCCACCTGACTCCCGAAGTCGTTGCCGATCAGCACGGCATCCAGGTAACCGCGGGTGGCCTCATAAAAGATCTCGTTCGCCTTCAGGTAAAATGCCGTAATGCGGTCGATCACCGCCCGGAACATCTCCGGGTTGCCGAGCATGGTGACCAGGGCATGTGCCATGCCAAAGGCGGAGCAGGCATCCTGGAAATGGGCGCTCCATACAACGCCCAACCTGGCATAACGGTCATCCACGGCTTTTGCCCTGCGGCGGGATTCCTCCCGGTCCAGGTATTTTGCCGGATCGGGCCAGTCGAATTTATCCACATCCGCAGGATCGTCGTAATCCTCGAAAAAACCCGGTGCCGTGAGCGTACGTTCATCCGGGGTGTCGAGGTGGAAGGTCTTGGCAAAATCGAATGCACAGGCAATGTGGTTGGATGGCGGATAATTGTAGGGCACGTCGATGGGATAGATATCGTCGTCGATGAACTGTTTCAACTCGCTTATGGACCCCACCCCGAAATGGTCCTTCAGCCCGGGTTCGGCAGCGGGCACGGGCATGCCCAGCCAGGAAGCGGGCCGGTCCACCGGCTCATAAAGAATGGTCGCCAGGAAGCGATCCTTATGGTTCATCCGTTTCATTTACCCGTGTCCGTTAAACAGTATGTACATTCCTACCATAAACACGATCAGCGCGATCCAGACCGTCCAGACCCTGCGTCCGGGTTTGGGCAATGTGCCGAAATCCAGCTGGGCCGTTTCCTGCCTTTCTTTTTTACCGCCTGCGTACACGATGATCACCGAGGATAGCATCAGTATTGCGAAAATAATAAATGAAAGCAGGAGGAAGTGCGGCCAGAAGGTATATTTCTCGGAAGGCAGGACCCAAAGATAGAGGATCCCGGTTCCGATACTGAAGGCCGTCCCGAACGACAGCACGAAGTTGGCGGCTTTCGGCGTGGCCTTTTTCCAGAATACCCCGAGCAGGAATACGGTGGTCATCGGCGGCGCGATGAAACCCAGCACTGCCTGGAATACATCGAACAGGTTCAGTCCCTTGATGTTGTCGATGGCCAGGGTCAGGAAGATCGCAAGCAGGGCCCCCAGGGCCGTTACGATCCTTCCGATGCGGACGATTTGTTTCCTGCCGGCATCCGGCTTAAACTTTTTTATATAAATGTCCATGGTGAACACCGTGCTGAGGGAATTCAGGGCCGAGTCAATGGTAGAGATCAGCGCGGCGATGAGCACGGCCATGATCAGTCCGGTCATGCCCGCAGGGAAGAGCCGGGTCACCATAGTCATATAGGCCTCATCCGGGTCTTCCAGTCCCGGGAAAAGAATGAAACAAATGATTCCCGGAAGGATGAACAGGGCTACGTCCAGGATCTTCAGCCAGCCGGTAAAGTTGGCCCCGAACTGGCCCTGCTTCAGGTTTTTTGCCCCGAGTACGGCCTGCACCATGGACTGGTCCGTACACCAGAACCATACCCCCATTACCGGGTAACCCAGGATGATGGCCAGCCAGGGATAATTCGGGTTGTCCATTGGCAGGAAGAGGTTCCAGTAATTTGCCGGAGTGTTTTCGTAAATGGCCATGAGTCCCCCTGCCCTGTATACGCCTACAACGGTCAGTACCAGCGATACCGAGATCAGCAGAAGCATCTGGAAAACATTGGTGTAGGCAATGGCCTTAAGCCCGCCTGCGATGGTGAAAAATGCCGCGATCGCCACCAGCACGATCACGGCGAGCCACATGGGAAGGTTCAGGATCTGTCCCACAAGAATCCCCCCTGCAAAAAGGGTGAGGGAAAGCCAGGAGATCAGTATGGTGGCCAGGGCGTACCATGCCAGGATGTTTCGCGTGGAAGGGCCGAAACGCTTGCCCATGAATTCGGGAAGGGTCAGGACCCTGGCTCCCAGGTAACGGGGGGCAAAAACCATGGCCAGCATCAGGATGAAGGGGAAGGCATACCAGCCGAAGTTCCCGGCCACGATCCCCGTAGTGTATCCGATGCTTGCCGAGGCGATGAGCATGGACGGCCCGACGTTGGTTCCCCACATCGTAAGGCCGATGCTCGGCCACTTCAGGGAGCGCCCCGCCAGGAACAGGATCTCTTCCTCCTCCTTTTTGCGGACGAAGCTCACCCAGTATCCGATTCCGATCAGAACCAGCAGGTAGGCGGCAACAATGATGAAATCGACGGTTTCCAGGTATTGGTGGATGTTGTTCATGGGCTTTTACCTGTAACGTTCGGCAATGCGTAATGCAGCTTCTATATCTTTGTCTGACCTGAAGTCCATCAGGATGTTCAATCCCTTGTTCCCGACGGCATCCAGCAGGGGACCCAGTTCCTCCACCTTAACCCAGCAGGGCATGGCGGACTTGCCGGATGCAAGGATCCTGCGGTAAACATCGTACCAGGAAGGGTCCCCGCCCTGGGGCTGACCGATGCCCGGGGTCCACTGGACCGCATTCAGCTCCCCGATCTCCAGGACCGCATCCAGGTGCCTCAGGGCGTCCACCCCGTCCAGGTGATACAGGGTAAAATCTATGTACCGGCATTGTTCCTTCAGGTAGGGAACGACAAAGCGGCGGAAATCCTCCACCGAGACCATGCCGGAGATGTCGGACTGCAACTTGGATACCTTGCCCGGTCCCCAGAGGGAAAAATAGCAAAATGCCATTTCCCCGTCCTCCTGTATGATGTCGTAAATGCGGTCAAAGACCTCGAAGTACACCCGGTTTACCCTGGAGAGTTCTTCCTCAAGGGTTTCCGGCTGCATCAGCATTTCCATCAGCACCTGATCCGTGCCCTTCAGGCTGGCCAGCACATCGAGCCCCTCCACCAGGTCGGGGCATCCCACGAAATAGCGGTCGCCGGAAAACCGTTTGCAGGACCGCAGCAGGTCGAGGTGCAGCTTCCAGTACCGGTTATTCCCGTCCAGCACCAGTTCCGGCATGCCGCCGTCCGGGTGGCGGATCCAGATGGTTTCTTCCGTGGGATCCAGCCTGGCTCCCAGTATGGCCGCAAGGGACCCGGGTCCCAAATGGGTATTGGCCACGGGAAGGATATCGGCCAGCAGGGAACTCCTGGAAAGCTGGTAGTGGAGGTTGCGGGACCTCCATTCCGGGTCCAGCCAGTATTGCTGCAGGTCCCTTGCCGGTTCCGGCCGGGGTACCTCTTCGTGCGGAGCACCGTCCTTTTCCAGGTGTTCCCACATGCTGAGTAGGAGTCCCCCCCCGTCCCACCACTCCAGGTATCGTTTCCTGGATTCATCCCAGTTTTCCTTCCATGTTTTCATCTAGTGCTCGCTCTCGTTCAACAATGCCCCGAGGCAGGAGCTGTAAATGCCCTTATATCCTTTATCCAGAACCAGCATTTTTACCCTGCCGGGATTGTATTCATCCGTGCAGTCGATCTTTTCCGGGAAGACGGGAATTTTCGCGCCCGGCCTGGCCCAGACCGGCAGTTCTTCGAGTGGGACCTGCAAGTCCTTTATCCAGCGTCCGCCGGAAAGCTTTTCTCCCGTGAAAAGGTTCACCCAGTCCCCTTCCGGCAGGTATACATCCCTGCGGTTCAGGCTGTTCATGACGGGTGCCACCAGGAACTCATCCCCGAAATAATACTGGTCATGGATGGTCCAGCATTGACGATCGCCGGGATGATGGAACACCAGGGCCCTCAGCATGGGATATCCCGTACGGGTCACCTTTTCCGCCTGGTCCAGGATATAAGGGAGCAGGGCGTACCTCAACCTGAGCCATTTCCTCACGATGCCCGCGACCGACCTGAAATGCCAGGGCTCACGCTTGGAAGTGCCGTGGTACCTCAGGTGGGAGGTGAACACCCCGAACTGGGTCCACCGTACATACAGTTCATCCGGGATGACCGCGTTCATGAAATCCGGCAGGCCGTGGAAACCCGGGACATCGTGGCTCCAGAACCCGAACCCTGACAATCCCAGGTGGAGTCCCCCTTTCAGCGATCCGGCCATCCCGTCCCAGGTGCATGCAGCATCCCCGCCCCAGTGTACCGGGTAACGCTGGCATCCCGCCCATCCGGCACGGGCCCATACGATGCCCTGCCCGGTAACCTCCCGGGTGACCTCAAACGCCGTTTTCTGGTAGAGCAAAGCATACAGGTTATTCAGCCGTGAGGCCTCCATGCCGTGGTACTCGGCATCCATGTGGATGTCCTCCCCGAAATCCGTCTTGATGCAGGCCACGCCCATATCCAGGAGATTCTTTAAAAGGCCCCTGTACCACTTAACCGCCTCCGGGTTGGTAAAATCGATGGTCCCTTCGTAATCCATCGCGCTGAAATCCGATCCGGACTTCATGCGGCCGGCTCCCCTTTTCCCGATGTAATTTTTCTTCAGGGCTTCTTCGTGCTGTTCCGCCTCGGCGGCTATGTAGGGCATCTGCCAGAGGCTTACCCGGAAGCCATTCTTTTTCAACCCGGCGATGAAAGCCGGGGGGTCCGGGAATCGCTCCCGGTTGAAGGTCCATTCGCAGAGCCAGTCCTTGCGGAACCAGCCCGTATCCAGGTGAATGACGTCGGCAGGGAAGCCCTCCTCACGCATGCGTTCGCATACACGGTTGACCTCTTCGGCCGAGAAATAACTCATCCGGCTCATCCAGGTACCGAAGCTCCAGGCCGGCGGCATGGCCGGAAAACCCGTCAGCCGCCTGTACATGCGCAGGATCTCTTCCGGGCTGTCCCCGCCGATCAGGAAAACATCCAGCAGGTTCTCCTCGACCAGGAGCTGTATGGAGCGGGTGGAGTGATCGGCGAGGGATATCTTCCCGTATGCCGAGGTATGCATGAAAACGCCGTACATCCTGCTGGAAATGAAAAAGGGTATGTTTTTATAGGTCCTGCGTGAATTGACGCCCTGGGCATCCATGTTCTTCAGTTGCACGGTCTGCCCGGACAGGTCCATTTTCCCGAAGCGCTCCCCCGTTCCGGCGAACATTTCGTCGGGTTCCGCCCGGAAACTCATTGTGGCACGGTCGCAGGAACCGTTCTTTTCGACCCAGGCAAGGGGAAATGCATCCTGCCGGGCCGGGAAAAACTGGTCATAGGCGCTGAAGCTGATCTCCCTGTGAGCATCCGGAAAGAAGCTCAGTTCCGGGGAGAACGGCGACGGGGGAACCAGGTCGCTCCAGTGGTCGGTTTCGGGATCCCGCAGGTTCAGCCTGGCACGCACCGTGCCGGAGGCATCCGCCACCTGCCACACCTCCGGTTTTTTTTGCAGGGTGAGGACTTCCGGCACGAGGTCCGGATCCATAGCGAGCATTTCGGAATCCCTCATGGGAGGACCGTCGAAGTCGATGCTGATCCGGAGTATTTTATCCCCGTAGGCCCGTATCCTTAACCGGTAATCTTCAGCCGTCCCGCTTTCATCCGGGGCCAGATCACGCCCACCAAGGTGCCGGTGGAACGGGATTTGAAGGACCACATCCGTACCATCCTGCATCGCATCCGTGGGACGTCCGGCCTTCCATATGAATTCCGTTCCCGGCCGTGTCGGGTCCAGGTCCAGGAAATCAAAGGGCTGATAATAGGTTTGTTTCATGTAATACGCATTTACGGTCAGCGGGCCCGGATCCTGATTTCGGCTCTTGGCATGCTCCCGGATTCAGCGGCAACGGTTATGAAGCCGGCTTCCTTACCCGATTGTACAATGAGCAGGCACATCCCGTTATAGGCCATCCTGTGGTCAGACTTGAAAGGTTCGAGACTGGCCTGGTACCCGTTGTCCACCCCGGCTATCCTGGCATCGCCTTCAATTTCAAAACGCAGGGGTGTGCCTGCACGGGGACAGAGACTGCCGTTTTCGTCCAGGATCCGCACGGTCACAAAACAAAGGTCCCTTCCGTCCGCATGCAGCAGCGTCCGGTCGGGGACCAGCTCAATCTGCGCCGGCGCCCCGGCGGTCCGGATTTCCTTCTCCATCACGGTGATACCGTCCTTTCTGGTTACGGCCCTGATGGTCCCCGGCTCAAAAGCCAGCCGCCACATCGCGTGGTATTTATCGTCGGCTTTTCTGCGGACTCCCATGGAACGGCCGTTCAGGAAAAGCTCCGCCTCATCGGCATTGTTATAATAGGCCCAGACATCGACCGTCTTTCCGGGCTCCCAGTTCCAGTGGGGAAACAGATGCAGCATATCCTGCCCGGTCCACTCGCTCTGGTAGAGGTAATAGACATCCTTCGGGAACCCGGCCAGGTCGATCACCCCGAAATAGGAACTCCGGGCCGGCCAGGGATAGGGCTCGGGCTCGCCCAGGTAATCGAAGCCGGACCAGATGAACATCCCGGAAATAAAATCATTCCTTTTAACCACATTCCAGGTTTCCTCATGCGTTGCTCCCCAGTATGCATGCACGTTATCGTATGAGGATGCGGTCAGGTCCGGGTTAGCCCCAACCAGGGGTTGATCATAGGCGGCAGGCCATATGCGAACGCTGTCCGAAGGCATGTCGTAATGCCCGCGGGTGGCAAAGGCCGAGACATTTTCGGTGGCCAGCAGTTTTTCCCCCGGGTAGCGGTCGGGGAAATCAAGATATTCCCGGTGCTTGTAATTGAAACCGATAACATCGAGGGCACCCGACCGGTAGATGTAGTTCAACGCAGGGTCCTGTTCGGTCAGTGCACAGGTGACGGGCCGGGTGTTATCGAGGGATTTCACGGTTTGAACCAGTTCACGTGCGATGCGTGTGCCGGAACTGTCGAACTGTTCGGGGATCTCGTTCCCGATGCTCCAGAGGATCACGCAGGGATGGTTGCGGTCCCTCAGAACCATATCCTGCAGGTCCCTCGTATGCCATTCCGCCCAGTCCAGGTGGGCGTCCATTCTTACTTTTCTTCTGGCCCACACATCGAAGCATTCGTCCATAACCAGAAAACCCATGCGGTCCGCAAGGTCCAGCAATTCGGGGGCCGGCAGGTTGTGGGCGGTCCGGATGGCGTTGCAGCCCATCTCCTTCAAAATTTCGAGCCGGCGCTCCACGGCACGTATATTCACCGCCGCTCCAAGGGCGCCGAGGTCGTGGTGGAGGTTGACGCCTTTTATCTTGAGATGCCGGCCGTTCAGGAAAAATCCCTTCACGGGATCGAACTCATAATACCGCAGGCCAAAGGTTGTTTCGCAGCGGTCGGTTTCTTTTTTATTTTGATAGATGTGTGTTACGGCACGGTAGAGATGAGGTGTATCCGGTGACCAGAGCTGTGGTTCCCGGATCCCGAGGACCTGGGTCAGCGTGGCGGCTGAATCCTGCAGTTGAAGGAAAGAGCTTGCCGAGTTCAGCCTTTTTCCCTGGGGACCGTAAACGTCGGTGCGGATCTCGATGCCGGCTTCTTGCCCGCTGCGGTTCCGGATGTGCAGATCAAGCTCCACCCGGGCGCTGTCTGCAGAAATCTCCGGGGTCCGGGCAATGCTTCCCCAGTGGTCCACGTGGATCTTCCCCGTACTGACAAGCCAGACGTTACGGTAGATCACGCTCCCGGTATACCATCGGGAATTCGGCTGCAGGGAATTGTCCACCCGCACGGCGATCAGGTTATCCCGTTCCCCGAAATAAAGCCAGGGGGTCAGGTCATAACGGAAGGAGCTGTAACCCGAAGGTCTTTTTCCAAGGTAGTGACCGTTGATCCAGACCTCGCTGTTGCGGTACACACCGTCGAAATCGACGTAATGACAACGCCCCGAATCTGCTCCGGGCAGGCGGAAACTCTTCCGGTACCATCCGGTTCCTGTCGGCAGGGCACCTCCCTGGGTACCGGCCGGGTGGTCCGGGCTGAATCTCCCCTCTATGCTCCAGTCGTGAGGCAGGTTCAGCACCCTCCATCCGGAATCATCGAACTCCGGCCCGAATGCTTCCGGTGCATCCGATCCGAGGAATTTCCAGTTTTCCGTCCATAATTTTACCTCCCTCGAAGGTCTTTTTTCGCTGCTGCATCCGAGCAGTAAAAGCAATGATAAAATGACGGGAAGGATCCTCATCTTGGTTCGGAATTAAAGTTTAGATCGCTTTTACCGATATCTTGCGAAGTTGCCAGGGCAATTCCCCGGTCCTGGTTTTTGTTCACGGCGCAGTAAAAATGGTATACGGTACCGTTGTGCTTGATGACGGAGGACTTGTGGGCAAATACCTCGTCGTAGGGTTCACTGGGTGCAATCAGGTCTTCACCCTCCCAGTCGGTCCAGTGAACCAGGTCGTAGGAGCAGGCAAAGCGGTTGAATGCATTGGGTTTCCCTTCCCAGAAGGCCCCGAAATAGAACATCACCCAGACATCGCCTATTTTCTGGATGACGGCATCCCCGCTTATCCCGCGGTGATGGTTGATCACAGGGTCCTCCATGAACCGCTCCCAGCGGACCATATCCCTGGAAACGGCCATGCCGATGCGTTCCGCCCCGCGATCCGGCCTCAGGCTGTCTCCCCGGGCGTTGTAATACATTACGAAAGGCCAGCCGGTAATGAGCTTCCTGTCCCATATTACGCTGCTTTTATACATGGTGGAATTCTCCCACCAGCGCACGTCTTCATCCCCGGGTGTCAGGACCGGCCGCTCCAGCCGCTGCCATTCGTGCCCCGTGGTGGGGTCTTCCCGGGTATAGGCTATTCCGATGGACAGGATGCCCGCCTCGTAACCCCTGCTGCTTCCGCCGAAGTAGGACATCCAGTACCTGCCGTCGTAGGCCTGCCATTCGTAACTCCCACCCCATTTCGTGTCCTGCAGGGCTATGTACCCGGCTTTCTGGTCGTCGTCCCAGTCCAGGCTGTCCGAGAAGGAAAGGATGGGTCCGATGGGATCCCACTGCAGGAGATCCCTGCTGGCGGCCAGCCAGGTCTCGTAACCGCGGCCGTCGTACACAAGGTAGGTCATATACCACATTCCGTCCCTGTGGAAAACGGACGGGCAATCCATCTTCTTCGAGGGAACGGGTGGCACCATGACAAGTCCGAATTTGAAGGGTGTGCGGATCTCCCGGTAAACGGCCTGCATTTTCTCCTGTGGCACCGCGGCGGGGAGATCACCGGCAGGTTTCTTTCTTCCTGTGGGACAGGAGGAGGTCAGCAGGAGAATGCATGAGAGTATGCAGGCGAAGGATTTCATCAAGGTTCTAATTTAATGGAATTTTATTCATGTTCCGTTATTGTACCCGGAGCCAGTCCAGGCAGATGTCCGCGTCCTCACGGATCGTCAACACGACCCTCCAGGATCCGGCGTTGATCTCCGTGCCCGTGTCCGTCCTCAGGCTGCTCCAGTTCCCGGGCGTCGCCCTGAGGCTGATGTCGCTGTTCCGGTATTCGGTACCACCGGCGCTGATGATCTTCAAATTCGTCCCGATATCCCTTCCGCTCCGGTTCAGGTACCTGAATTCCAGCCCGTACCTGGATGCCAGTCCCACATCGAATTCCCATTCCAGCCGGTCCCCCTTCCTTAACAGCCGTACACACTGCCTATCGTGGACCTGGGCACGGACAGCCGTTCCCCGCATTCCGGCATCTTCGGCCTGGTATGTAAAGACCGGGCGAAGGTCGATGGGATCTTCCAGTCCCGTATGCGGCGTGACTGCAACGGAGTACATCGGAAGGCCTGTCTCCCCTTCCCGGGCATTGGGTCCAAGATAAACCGTGTCCCCGGCCGTGAACCGTTTCCGGTACACCTTCTGGACCGTCCCGCCTTCAAAGGTCGTCCGGACCTCCTGCCGGATATCCTCGTATCGGTTCAGCCATTCCGGGAGAGAAGACATTCTCCGGTCCATACCGATCAGGACGGTGGCATCCCGGCTTACCGTGAAGCGGGCCATGTATTTTTTATCCGATCCGGGGGCGGTACCCGTTTGCGGGTCCCGGGATCCCTTTTCCTCGGTCCTCTCCTGAGTCCGGGCCGGGGTCTGTATCCATTCCGCACCGTAGTGCAAGGGGGTCAGGCGGGAAAAAGCCGCGCCGTTACCGGCATAGGGCTGCATGTCCGTATCCAGCCAGTGATGTACGGTCCACGGTCCCGAATCCCCTTCACCTGAAGCCCTAAGTCCCGAGATGACACATACGGAAGCCGGAGCGGGTTCTGCATCCACATCCTCCGTGGATATCGCAATGGCGGAGACGATGGCCTGCCCCGACCTTACACGGGGAAAGGAGATCCGGATCCGTCCGCCGCTGGAGAGGACATCCAGCGATTTTTTCAGCACCCGGTCGTGTCCCGCCTCCTTCCATATGTCCAGGTCACGAATAAGGGTCTGTCCGTTTAAGGCTACATCGAACACCCTCCATCCGGTGCAATCGAGTCCCCCCCCGGTTCCGTACCAGGGCTCTATAAAATAAAGATCGACCCGGTAACGGCCATCCGGAACGGGAA
This sequence comes from uncultured Bacteroides sp., assembly GCA_964575235.1. Taxonomy (GTDB): domain Bacteria; phylum Bacteroidota; class Bacteroidia; order Bacteroidales; family SM23-62; genus SM23-62. Next base: position 580 of record CAZNQG010000105.1, on the reverse strand, counting down.
ATTCCCATGCCAGCTTATGGCGGCCGTAGCGGTAATGCTGGAACAGGGGCCAGTCCCCCGTTCCACCGATGGGATCATATGTCTTTCCCTGGCTCCCGTAAAAGGGCGGAAGTGTCCCGTAATCGTCGGTCCATGAAAGGGATCCCCAGGTCCGGGGATCGGTTTTTTGTATGTCGGGGGACCAGAGCATCCCCTTTGAGTCCGTGTATGCGGGTCCCCCGCAATTCACCCGGTACAGGAAATTCCTGCCGGATCCGTCATCCGGTCCGCCTCCAGTCCTCAGCAAATCCAGTGAAGGGGCTTCCGGCAGGTGGTGAAGCAGCACGCAGTCGCTGGCCGCTTCCCTGCCCCCGGCGTATCCAACGGCGTACAGTACGTTATAGCGAATATCGGCACCGTCCCATGTAAAATGGGTTCCCCTGCCTTCCCGGCTGCGGGTGCCCAGGGATGCGGAGCGAATGTCGTTGAACAGCTCGACCGAATCGCAGTTGGAAAAAACCCGGATGCCGTCCCGGACTCCGGGCTCCGTCCACCGGTCGGGCCAGGTATGGGAAACGATGTAAACCATGGGGCCTTCAGC
>CAZNQG010000104.1:0-11821 GCA_964575235.1 uncultured Bacteroides sp. | reverse complement strand
TGGTGTACCCTGTACATTTCAAATACGTGGTACGTCGGGGTCAGGACCATTTTTTCCCCTTCGGTCAGGACCATGGCCTGTAGCACGTTCACCGTCTGGGCGATGTTGGCCATTTTGATCCGGTCGCATCGCCGGTTGAAATGGTTCAGGGAAAGGGCTGCAACGAAGGCATCCCTGAGGGTATTCTGCTGGTACAGGAATCCGGGATTGGTCCCCGGCTCCACATCCCACCAGGTGCCCCATTCGTCCACCACCAGTGCAACCCTCTTTTCCGGGTCGTAGCGGTCCATGATCCGTATATGCCCGTCCAGGAGCTCGGCAAAACCCACCGCGAACCTTACGGTCCTGAAATATTCGTCCTCCCCGAACTGGGTGGCCGAACCCTTGTCGCTCCATTCGGTCATGTAATAATGAAGTGAAAGTCCCCACATCGACCTGCGCGGGATCTCCTCCATCATGACCTCCGTCCATTCGAAATTATGACCGCCGGCCCCACCGGCGATTTTAAGCAGGCGGTTTTCGCCGTAGTTCCGGCAGTAAGTGGCGTACCTGCGGTACTGGTCGGCATAGAATTCGGGCGTCATATTTCCCCCGCATCCCCAGTTCTCATTGCCCACGCCCCAGTACTTCACACCCCAGGGCTCCTCCCTTCCGTTGGCCCGGCGAAGATCGGCCATGGGGCTTACGCCGTCGAAATTGACGTACTCCACCCAGTCCGACATTTCCTCGACCGTCCCGCTGCCCACGTTTCCGCAGATGTAGGGTTCTGCATTCAACTGCCCGCAGAGGTCCAGGAACTCGTGGGTCCCGAAGCTGTTATCCTCGGTCACCCCGCCCCAGTGGGTGTTCACCATCTTGGGGCGCTGCTGGCGGGGACCGATCCCGTCCTTCCAGTGGTACTCGTCGGCAAAGCAGCCGCCCGGCCAGCGCAGGTTGGGGATTCCCGATTTTTTAAGCGCCTCCACGACGTCGCTGCGGATGCCTCGGGTGTTGGGGATTGCGGATTCCTCGCCCACCCAGTAGCCGCCGTAGATGCAGTGTCCCAGGTGCTCGGAGAAATGCCCGTAAATGTGCCTGCTGATCACATCCTTTCCCAGGTCGGCGTTGATGACGATCTTTGCGGCCGGGACCGTGGCGGTGGACTGAGCCGTGGCTCTGCCGGCCAGGAAGACCGGCAGGGTAAAAACAAGGAGTGCAAGAATCGTTTTTTTCATCGCTTAAGTCGTATTAAAGGTTGATATAAAAAGTCATTCCTTATTTGTTTTTGCCAGAGAACGCGGCCGCCGCGCACCTTCGATCTCGACCGCATATACCTGCGAGCTGCCTTCGAAATTGGCCCTGAAAATGATCCATTTCCCGTCGGGTGAAAAATGCACGTTGGGCTCAAGGCGGTAATCGTGGTTTTTCATATTGACCATCTTCTCGGAAGAAAGGCTGTCATCCACCGGCCGGAACAGGTAGATCCACATCCCGTTCCTGGCCTTTGCCACCTGGTTGGAATCGCCCCCGTCACCGGCGAAAAGCTGCTGGTCGGGTGAGATGTTGAAGTGGACCGACCATTCGTCCCGTTCCAGGGCATACCGTTTTTCCACTCCGGAGGCCAGGTCGAGTCCCGCAAGATAAAACGTTTCCCCCCTGGGAATCTGCAGGTCGAACCAGATGGTTTTCCCGTCGGGACTGAAAAATTCGTGTCCCGCGATCTCCCTGTAGACGGTACGCTTGTGCATAAGTTTGGGCTCGGCAGTCCGGATGTCGATGGTCCATATGCGGTCCAGCAGGTGCCAGGGGCCTTCGTGACAGAACATCAGCAGGTTGGGATCGCCCGGGGAAAACTGAACGTGGTTGAGCCATGCGGTATCACTGAATACCGTCCGGATTTCTCCGTTGTCAACCCCGATGGTAAAAAGGGTATGCGGCAGCTTTGCCTCATAGATCAAACGGAAATAATCTCCTTTCTGTGGATTGTTGCGTAACAGTTCGAATTTTTCCGGGCCGCTGGCAACACCGGCCAGGAGGCTTTCATCCGCATTGATCGTGGTCACGGATCCCATGATGCTGTCGGGCAGGACGCAGATCAGCCTGGTCTCGTGTGTTTCGACGCGGGTGGCGAATATGCTGTCCCAGCTCTGGTAGAATACTTCCCTTCGTTTCCTGCCGACGATTTCTCCCCCGAACCGGGAAGGATGGTTGGTTACCTGTTCGATCCCGCGGGTCTTCAGGTTCAGGGTGAATAGCTGGCGGTTGCCCCACCCCCGGATTTCCCGGTCGTGTATGCTGTCCGGGACGTTCCCGTAATAGACCATCAGGTCACCCTCGTCCGATCGTTCGGGGATAAAGGGATAATTATGGAAATAGAAACTCCTGCTGTTCCCCTCCGGTCCGGTCAGGCTGACGACCCGGTGGTAGGTATCCCGGTCGATCCATTCACCGGGCATGGGATTCTCAGACCCCGTTTCCAGCAGGGGCGGCCCGGACTGACGGCAGGACCAGGTCAGCAGAACCGCAAAAACCAGGAAAAGAAGCCGCTGTGTTTTCATTTTCATAAGGTATTATGAGACGATCCTATAAAGATAGGATTTAACTTTTTATCGGCGGGCATCGGAACCTCAAATACGAAAACACCATGAGATCCGTGCTTGTAAAACAGGTTCCGAAAACTTATTTTTATGAAGTCTCCGGAGACATGACTGTGTTACCGGTGCAGAATAAACCCTCTCTTGAAATGGAAAAAACGTATGGAATTTCCCTGGTATTCCTCCTTCTTTTTGCCGGTCAGCCGCTCGGGTCCCAGTCCCAAACCTTCCCCATAAACGGCCGGGATACACGGATTGTTTGCCTGACGGAGGAGCATCCGCTGTACCTTACTGCGGCCGGGATCCTTGCGGAGGACATCGAAAAAGTCACCGGACACCGTCCGGAGATCCTCACCGGCCTGGAGGGTGCCCGGGGCAACGTGATCCTCGTCGGGAACATTGAAAGCGAAATGATAAAGCCGTTTACAGGGGAAGGGTCGGAGTTCAGCAGGGGTATCCGTGGAAAATGGGAAACCTATGGCCTGAAAATCATGGAAAATGCGGGTGAAGGCATCGACCGGATCCTTCTCATCGCAGGAAGCGATCCCAGGGGAACGGCATACGGGGTGATGGATGTTTCCAGGAAAATCGGCGTGTCGCCCTGGGAATGGTGGGCGGACGTCCGCCCGGAAAAACGGGAGGAAGTGCAAATCCTGCAGCCCGAGTTCGTCTCCCAGCCACCCTCCGTCCGGTTCCGGGGCATTTTCCTGAACGACGAGGATTGGGGATTACAACCCTGGGCAGCCCGTACCTACGATCCAGCAACGGGGGATATCGGTCCCCCGACCTACGCAAAAATCTTCGAGCTCCTGCTCCGGCTCCGGGCCAACCTGATCTGGCCCGCCATGCACGACTGCACCAGGGCGTTTTTTCAATTTCCCGGGAATCCGCGGATGGCCCTAAAATACGGCATAGTGATCGGCTCCTCCCATGCCGAGCCCATGCTGAGGAACAACGTGGACGAATGGGATCCCCGGGAATGGGGCGACTACAATTACAGCACCAACCGGGAAGGTGTTTATGCATACTGGGAAGAGAGGGCAGAGCAGAGCAGGGGAATTGAAGCAGTCTACACCATGGGGATGAGGGGGATCCACGACAGCGGGATCATGGGATACGGGAATACCAAGGAAAGGGTGTCAGCCCTGGAAGAGATCATCGGGGACCAGCGGGAAATTCTTGCCGAATGCGTAAACCCCGATGTAACGGCCGTGCCCCAGGCCTTTATCCCCTACAAGGAGGTGCTGGAGATCTACGATGCCGGGCTGAGGCTTCCCGCCGATATCACCGTCGTATGGCCCGACGATAACTACGGGTATATCCGCAGGCTCAGCAATCCAACGGAACAGGAACGACCGGGGGGAAGCGGGGTTTACTACCATGTATCCTACTGGGGAAGGCCCCACGATTACCTGTGGCTCAACTCCACCCACCCCGTCATGATCTGGGAGGAAATGACCAGGGCCTGGAATTCGGGCGCAAGGAACATCTGGGTCCTGAACGTGGGCGACATCCGGCCCTGCGAGTATCCCATGCAGCTTTTCCTGGATATGGCGTATAACATGGGTGACTTCCCCGGAAGCGGCAGCGTTTGGAAACACCACAAGGCCTGGATGGAAGAGATCTTTCCCGGATCGGGCAGGGAGATCACTGAGATTTTCAGGGATTATTACCGACTTGCCTTCGAGCGAAAACCCGAATTCACGGGATGGAACCAGGTGGAAAAGCAAACCGTCGTATCCTTTTCCGATTACAATCATTATTATTACGGGGATGAGGCAGGGAAAAGGATACAGGCCTGCAGGGACCTGCTGGAAAAGGTCGGCGGACTTCCCGCCGGGCTGTCTTCGGAAAGAAAGGATGCCTTTTTTTCCCTGGTCCGGTACCCGGTATCCTGCGCGGCCTGGATGAACCTCAAATGGCTGTCGCTGGAAAAGGCATACCTTTACGCCCGGCAGGGGCGAAGCAGTGCGGGGGAATACGCGCGGAAGGCTGGTGCGGCATACGACAGCATTTCCCGGTTGACGGGATATTACAACCAAGGGCTTTCCGGCGGAAAATGGGAGGGCATAATGTCCATGGCTCCCAGGGATCTGCCCGTTTTTGACAAACCCCTGTTGCCGTCCTGGACCCTGGCCGATGAATCCGGGTTCGAAATATGCCTGGAAGGGTACGAGGGACAGGCATACCGGGAGGAGGGGACGATGTGGAACCTGCCCCGGTTTTACCGGGGATCAGGAAGCCGGTATTTCATGGACGTATACCTTAAAGGGGAAGGACCCGTGGAGTGGAACGCCGTAACTTCGGGGGACTGGATCCGGGTTTCCTCGCGGGGCGGAGTGCTCGGCAGGCAAACCGGTGTCCTGGAGGAAAGGGTACTGGTCTGGATCGACGAGGAAAAGCTGCCGGACCGAGGAATGGTGCGGGGAGAGATCCGGGTCTCGGGCGGAGGCAAGACCAGAAGGATTGCCGTTTCCGTACATTCGGCTCCGGGACCCGGCAGGGATGAAGGGGACCTGTTTGCCGAGATGAACGGTTATGTCAGCATCTGGGCCGAGCATTTTTCGGAGACCCGGGGAGCAGGCTGGCAGGTGGTTGGTGGGCCGGGCTATACCGGCGCTGTGCTGGCTTACGGGCTGCCGGGATACCACGACATCGGCCAACAGGCCCAGTCCACCATGGGGCATCGGTACCGGAACGATGAGCCGGTCCGATCCGCCTCAGGATCACCGGCCAACAGCCATGATCCGGTCCGCCCCGGTCCGGCGCCGGAGGACGTAACGCCCTGCGTGGATTATGTTTTCCATTCGCAAACCAAGGGCAAATGCACGGTCAGGGTTTACTGCCTGCCCACCCATCCCGTGGACAACCGGCACGAACTGAGGCTCTCGGTGAGGGTAGACGGCGGGGAGGGCAGGATTCTGAACTTCAGGACCCGGGGCCGGAGCGAGCAGTGGAAGCTGAATGTTCTGAGCAATACCTATATGCTGGAAGCGGATTTCAACCTTCCGGAAGCCGGCCGGCATGTACTCACCCTGGAAGCCATGGACCCGGCCATCCTGATCGACCGGCTGGAGATCGATCTCGGGGGATTGAAGAATGCCTACTCGGCCGTTCCGGAAACCAGGATTTCCCAAAAGCATAACGAACCATAATCCCATGAAAAAAATAAGGCAAACCCTGACAAAGATTGTTTTACTGTCCATTACCATTCTGCCCTCCGCCGGACAGTCCCCCGCCATCCGGATCTGGCCGGATGAAATACCGGGCGGGATCCGCAGCCAGGGATACAGTGAAAGGACCGATACGATCGAAGAAGGCAAAATCCGCATCAGCCGGGTTACGGACCCGACGATCATACCCTACCTGGTGCCGGCGGACCGGGCCACGGGAACCGCCGTTGTCATTTGTCCCGGTGGAGGTTACGGGCGCCTGGCGGTGGACCATGAAGGATATGAGGTGGCGGAATGGCTCAATGCACACGGGATTGCGGCCTTTGTTCTGAAATACAGGCTTCCGAGCGATGCCATCATGGAGGATAAGTCCACGGGTCCCCTTCAGGATGCTCAGGAAGCGCTGCGAATGGTGCGGCGGAACGCAAAGGAATGGAACATCGATCCCGGCCGGGTAGGCATCATGGGATTTTCCGCAGGCGGGCACCTGGCCTCGAGCCTTTCCACCCATTACAACGAACCGGTTTATGTTCCGGCGGATCAGACCGGTGCCCGGCCCGATTTTTCCATACTCGTCTATCCGGTGATCTCCATGCAGGAGGGAACGACCCACGGAGGCTCCAGAACGAACCTGCTCGGGAAGGACCCATCCCGGGAACTGGTGGAACGTTTTTCCAACGAGAAGAAGGTTGACGGGGATACCCCGCCCGCCTTCCTGGTGCACTCGGCAGACGACGGGGCCGTACCGGTGCTCAACAGCATCGGGTATTTCCAGGCCCTTCAGGCAGCGGGAGTTCCCGCGGAGCTGCACATTTACCAGTCGGGGGGGGCACGGATACGGGCTTGCCCGGGACGGCGGAACGGAATCGGGCTGGCCGGAAGCCTGCCTGGAATGGCTGAGCGCAAAAGGCTTCTGACGCGGGCGAGCAGAAAAAGGCTCACCGGAATATGCAAGCATCGATCAGGGGGAAACGGTCATTCACCTGGAGCTGCCCCGCCAGGGCGTTTCCCTTATCAGGCTGACCTGGTGACAATCCCGGTTACGACAGCCAGGGCGTTTCCCTCATCAGGCTGAGCTTTTGACTGCTCCGGATACGTGCCCCCGTGAACCGGTTTTGTGCATCTCCTAGTAATGGCCGAAGCGCGGATTGACCACGTTGTTGTAAATGGACCCGAAGGTATAGGAGAGCCCGATGCTCGCGAAATAATAATACCCCGTGGCGATCTCCTGCAGCCTCAGCAGGACGTCTGCCTCGCTCAGTTCAGCCTTTGAAAGGGTCAGCTGGTCCCGCACGCGTGCAACTTCCCCGAAGATCTCGAAAGACAGCCCCTTGACGATGCGGACCTCGATGTGTCCGCCCAGTTCGATCCGGTTCTTCGAAAAGTCGTGCAGGAAATTGGAGGCCTGGAGTGAGACATCGATGGAACCCCATTTCTGCCGTACCTCGTATGCGGCGCGAAGTTGCTGGAAGAAAAGTCCCTCCCGGATTTTATTATAGATCGTGGAATCGTTATAGAAGTTCGCCGTATAACCGATCCCGTAAAGCATCCTTAACTGCCGGCGGGTGGACTCGGCATAGGGGAAGATGTCGTATTCGACGGCCGGGATGATCTCAAACTGGAACTTATAGTTGCTGAAGGTCGAAGAGCGGAAATTGAGCTCCCCGCCGGCGGACCAGTGGTCCGTAAGGCTTCTCACCATCAGGTTCTCCAGGTCTTCCGAACCGCGGAAAGCCACGTAGGAAGTATCCTCGTAGCTGTACGCCAGACGGTCGTAACTATGGTCGAAATCAAATTCCACTTTCCAGTCCTCCGTTACCTTGGTCACCGTGAATGAATTAAACAGCGAAAGCTCCTTGTAGGTCTCCTCGCCTTCGAAAAAGGGGGAGAAATGCAGCTCGAAAACCCAGTTGTTCCATCGGTCCGTCACCTCCTCCTCTTCCAGGCGCCCGCTGTGGGTGATGTTTATCTCGGAGGCCAGGGGCGTGTGGGCCACGTACCGCATCAGTCCCATTTTCAGTACCCGCAGCTTGGCGCTGCGGATGATATCCTCCGTATCGTCCGGCATGCTGACAAAACGCAATGTGTCGTTCATGCCAGTGTATTCCTGCAATCCCTCGAAGGAAAAGGTATATTCCTCTCCGCCGTTTCCGGCATCCTGCGTTGTAATGAGCACGTATACCTGCGCTTCCTTCACGTCCCGCACGTAGTTTACGTAAGGCATTTCCCTTCGTATGTAAGCCTCGTCGCAATAATCGCAATCCAGGAAGAAACGGATCGCATCCTTTCGCAGGGCTTCCGCACCCGTGCCGGGTACTGGGATGCTGTCCTGTCCCCGGGCGATCCCTGTCCCCAGGATCATACCGGCGCACAGGATCAGTGCAGGTCCCTTCAGCAGGCCCCCCCTGCCTCCTCTGTTCATTATCAATTTCCATTTCATAGGCGTTTTGTTTGGTTCCGCCCGGCCGGACCGGAACGGATTCATGGCTGCCTGCCGCGTCTCGCTTTTTCCACCCCGGCAGGTAAGGATTTATGTCACTTAATTACAGGTTCCGGGCATCGTTAAGGGCCCGTAACATGGCAAGTATGTTTTTTGTCGGAACGTTGCTTTGCACGTTATGGATGGAGTTGAAAACATACCCGCCGCCGTCGCCGAAGATATCAATATTTTGGCGGACTTCCGAATATACTTCTTCTTCCGTCCCGAACGGCAGGGTATGCTGGGTATCGATGCCTCCCCCCCAGAAAACGATGTCCTTTCCGAATTCCTTCTTCAGTTCGGCCGGCCCCATGCCTCTTGCGGAGATCTGGACGGGGTTCAGGATGTCGAACCCGGAGTCGATAAAATCGGGGATGAGTTCGCTGACCGCCCCGCAACTGTGTATGAAGGTCTTGCAGCCGGTCAGTTCGTGTACCCTTCGGTTCACGGCCGAATAGAAGGGTTTGAAAAGGTCCCGGTAGGTCTCTGGCGAATTAAACAGGCCGGTCTGGGTGCCGAAATCCGTTCCGCTGATGAATACCACCTGGACCCGGTTTTTGAGCAAGGGGGCCAGGCGCTCTATGTTTTCAAGGGCAACTTCACACTGGCGCTCAAAAACGGCCTTTACATAATCCGGCCTGACCAGGATGGCCATGTACCATTCCTGGATGTCCCGGATCCCTCGCGGATCGTCCATCCAGGGGGCCGGCACCATGGCAATGTCCCCGAAACCGGCCCCCGGAAGGGTGAAGTAAATGCCCAGGTCTGTCTCCTCGTGGAAGTACCGGATCTGTTTTTCATAGGATGCCAGGTCGCTGTCCGAGACCGGCAGGAACTCCTCGGAGTTATCCCCGGGGTCCAGACCGGGATCGTCGAGCATGCCCTGTCTTCTCGGCAGGGCGTCGAAGAAGTAACTTTTCTGCGGCATTTTGGCCGTGGGGGGAAGAGAGGTATCACCTCCGGGGTGCATGAGGATGGCCCCGTCCGTATCCACGGTATGGTTAAAATCCCCGGGCACCAGCACCCGGGTCCCGTCCTGCATGGCAAAGGGCTTCCAGCCTTCCAGACGGAACCCGAACATGGTGCCGGGACCCTGCACACCGGCCACATCCAGGTGCAGGCGCCGGATCATTTCCAGGTCGACCTCCCCCAGCATCTGGTAGGGCTCGATTACCCTGACACGAAAGTCCGGATCCGGCATAAGCGTCTGTCTCAGCCGGTCCACTGCCAGCACCCCCATGCCGGTCTGTCCCCCGGCCCCGAAATCGACGCAGAGCCTGTCGGGTTGCCGATGGTTGAGCGTTTCAATGAGCCTTTCCCTTGAATTCATCACGGACCGCTGGTTATTTTGCGGTTGGGATCAGGTCATCCGTACTGCCGCGGGCGAAGCTGTCGTAACCGCCGGTATCGTCTTCCCGGAAGAGCTGCAGGATCTGCTCCGGTTCCAGCTGGTATGGAGGGTCGAATTCATCCGAGTTCATGTATTTCAGGATGCTGTACAGCAACTGCCTTGCAACCGGCCGTTTATCCGGGTCCGTACTAAGATCAATGCTGCACACTACGATCCTGCCGTTCAGAACCCTTGCCTCGAAGAGCGTTCCCAGCCTGCGGCTCAGGAACCAGGTGTCGATGGGCTGGATCAGGGGAAGGAACCCTTCCGGGAAGCTATCCAGCTGCATGACCTGCTGCATGTGCTGGACCTCCCACCACTGCAGGTCGCTGTGGAAGGATGTGGGAAATTCCCTGAAAACAGGGTGTTCCGCATCGCACAGGATCCCGGTTACATGGGGCGGGCTCATCTGGAACCAGGAAGTATTCCAGAACACGGGTTTGAAATGCATGACGATGTCACTCCCTTTCCGGATCCTGCCGGCAGCCAGCAGCAGGACCCTTCCACCGTTCTCGAGTACGTCCAGGGCCTCTTCGTTGAGTTCCCTGCAGATATGGATGCCCGTGGTGTCGGGCATCGCCAGCCGGGAAGGATAGATCCATATATCCCAGTCGTTGGCAGCGTCGGAATTTTCAAGGCCGGCCTCCAGGTTCAGTCTCTGCGGTGCCTGCAGACCGGAAAGCGCCACCTCTATATCCCCGGCAGGAATGCAGTTGTCAACCGGTAAAAGCGGGATATCCAGCGTTCCTTCCCTCAGCGCTTTACCGGAAGCATCCCGGATCTTCCAGTGAAGACGGGCATCGCGGACTGGCGCGGGACCGAAATGGCTGAGTTCCAGTCCCGCCCTGATGGTATCGGCATCGGTATAGACGAACCCGGGCATCCGCACGAGTGGTACCGTGGGCCCGCAAAACCTGGAAAATTCTCCGGCGCCGGCATAGCCTTTTTCACCGTACATGGAATTCAGGATCCCGACCAGGGCGGTGCCCTGTCCCGGGAAATCGTTGAGCGAAAGGAGCTGGAATCCGGCGAACCCGGGGGTCCGCAATGCCGCCTCGATCTCGTGCTTGTAACAGAGCAGCTGGAGTTTCCCGGATGCCATCAGGAAATCCTTAGCCTGGGCTCCCATGCCATGGTCGTTCAGGATTTCGCGGAACAGTTCGAAGTTTTTCGCCTGCATGACCCCGGTATAGTCGTCTATTTCACCAAAGTCCGGGAAAGCGCAGTATTGACCGATCTCATGGGATACGTATGGGAAGGGCACGGGTTCGACGATGCGCCGGTGGTCGAACAGGGTTTGCGGCGGATCGTCCCACGGCAGTCCCCGGGGACGGGACCTGACCATGAACTCGATGCCCGGGACCTCCGGCCAGCGGCTTCCGACGCTGGCCCCGGTGTAAAGCCTGCGGGGGTCCCTTTCCTTCCAGAACCGGACGAATTCCGACAGGTATTCAACCTGGTGCCGGCCGGCCGGCTCGTTGCCGTATGCAAGCATGACCCAGGATGGATGATTGCCGTAGTATCTTTCCATACGCAGGGTCTCGTCATAGATGTACCGGTCTATAGGAAGGCCGTCGCCAAGGCTCACACCGTGATTGGCCCATGAGGGTCCCTCGGCCTGAAGATAGATCCCCTTCCGGTCGGCGGCCGTGAAAGCCGCCTCGGGCGGGCACCAGGAGTGGTACCTCACATGGTTCAGCCCGTAATCCTTCAGCAACTGGAAGAGTTTTTCCCAGGACTCAAGGTCCATGGGGGGATGGCCGGTCAGGGGGAAAACGGCGCAATCCACGTTCCCCCGCAGGAAAACCGGCCTGCCGTTTATGGCAAAGCGGGTTCCGTTGGCAACGAACGAGCGCATCCCGAATGAGGTCTGCACCCGGTGATCGTATTTCCTTCCTGCATGGAAGCGAACGTTCAGCCTGTAAAGTGCCGGTTCGAATTCATCCCAGGTAAGGAATCCGGGTCCCATGGGGAGCTCGAATTCCATCCAGGCCGCGTCATCCGTCACCCGTATGTCGAAGATTGCAGGAGGGACCCGGTGGTTTCGTTTTGAATTGTAACTCCGGGCCTTTAGCGTAAGTTTCCCGCTGACCGGGACACCGGTCCGGTTCCCGAACCGTACCCGGACCCTTGCTTTTCCCGCTTCGGGTTCCGGGTAAACCTGCACCTCGTCGATCCAGACCGGGGGCATGGAGCGGATCTCCAT
>CAZNQG010000103.1:0-11848 GCA_964575235.1 uncultured Bacteroides sp. | reverse complement strand
CTTCCGCAATGATGAGCAGCGGTTTGCCGGTTTGAGCCGTGGATTCCAGGACCGGAAGCAGGTCTTTCATAACCGATATCTTCTTGTCAAAAAGCAGGATATATGGATTTTCCAGAACGGCTTCCATTTTTTCGGTGTCCGTTACAAAGTACGGTGAGATATAACCCCGGTCGAACTGCATACCTTCCACGACTTCAACATAAGTCTCGGAGATTTTGGCCTCTTCAATGGTGATAACGCCTTCTTTTTTGACCTTTTCCATGGCTTCGGCAATCAGCTTTCCGATTTCGACGTCATTGTTGGCGGATACGGAAGCCACCTGTTCGATCTTGGTATTGTCGTCCCCGATTTCCTCGGACATGTCCCGGAGGGTTTCGACCACCTTTGTAACGGCTTTATCAATGCCCCTTTTCAGATCCATCGGGTTGGCTCCGGCCGTTACGTTCTTTAATCCCACATTCACGATGCTCTGTGCCAGGACCGTTGCGGTGGTGGTTCCGTCACCGGCATCGTCGTTGGTCTTGGAGGCGACCTCCTTGACCATCTGTGCGCCCAGGTTCTCGAATTCCTCGCCCAGATCGATTTCCTTGGCTACGGTAACGCCGTCCTTGGTTATCTGCGGTGCGCCGAATTTCTTCTCGATGACAACGTTGCGCCCCTTGGGACCAAGCGTTACCTTTACTGCATCTGCAAGCGAATCCACGCCTTTCTTCAGCAGATCCCTTGCCTCAATATTATACTTAATCTGTTTTGCCATTTTTTAAAATATTTATTTAGTGATTGGATTGTTCGCTTAAATGATCGCCAGGATATCGGCCTGTTTCATAATCAGGTAATCCTTGCCGTCAACCGTAAGTTCGGTGCCCGAATACTTGCCGTAAAGTACCACATCCCCTTTTTTGACTTCCATCTTTTCGTCGGAGGTACCCGGGCCAACGGCGATTACGGTTCCTTTCTGAGGTTTCTCTTTTGCGGTGTCCGGGATAATGATCCCGCTAGCGGTTTTTTCCTCCGCCTGCATGGGTTCGATGAGCACCCGGTCGGCAAGAGGTTTGATCTTAAGTTCAGCCATTTCAAGACGTATTAAGGTTAGACAATTTTCAAAGTTGTAAACTTCCTTTTCACATATTATGCCAAAGCCGATCCGGGTGTTCTTGAGGAACCGTACTGGACAAATTTACACACCGGAATGGATATTCCTGATTACACGGATTTTTCAAAATACTGTATATCAATGACTTAGTATTATTAGCAGGATCGGACAAACCATGAAAAAAAGTGCCAGGTTGTCATGGTTCCTGATACTTGAATCCATCGGTATCATTGAACTTACTGTGGATTGGCATCGGGATTTTCCCCGGCATCAGGAACCCTGGTGGGAAAAGTCGGGATGGCATTGGGATCCACGACATTGTCGATCTGGTCTTCGATGGCGGATCTCTCGGTTTCTTGTGCCCTGGGGATTGTCAGGCTGCCGATGATGCTGAAAAGCATCAGGGCAACGGCCAGGGTCCAGGTCGATTTTTCGAGAAAATCGGTAGTTCTACGTACGCCCATGAACTGATTCGAGGACTGGAAATTAGATGCGAGTCCCCCTCCCTTCGAATTCTGCACCAGTACGATCAGTACGAGCAAAATGCAAACGATCAGGACCAGTACCGATACTAAATTATAGATCATGGCTTTATCTGTTTTCGTCCAGTATGTTTTTAATCCGGTTGATTTGAGTGGCAAAGTAAGTACTTTTTTCCGGATATTTCAAACTTAATTTTTCGTAAGCATAAATGGCTTTTTTATACAATCCCTGCTTCAGGTATATCTTGGCAAGTGTCTCTGTCATAAGGGAATCACTGGTTTCAGCAAAGGCCTCTGACCGGTCTGAAAGGTCGGGTTCCAGGTCCGGGTCGGCCTGGATGCTCGGACGGTCTTCCAGGAACTTTTCGATAAGGTCCCGGGAACCCGGTGACGGTTTCGGCATGTGGCCCGGCTCCCCGACATGGTCAAACCACCCGGTAAAGGTGTATTCTTCGGTACCTTCAAGATCGTACGGGGCGCTGAAATCCAGATCCCCTGCTGGGGTTTCTTCCCGGAGAATCTCCGCAAGCCTGCTCCGACCCTGGCCTGCCGTTTTTTCGCGTTGGTTTTCCGCTCTTGAATGAATCAGGCGGTACAGCACGGTCCGGTCACCGGCAAAAGCGGCTGCCGAGCGGAGCATATCGTGAAATTTAAGGCTGTCCAGGTTATGATGATTCCTGGCCAGCAGCATATGCGCTGTCTGAAACCAGGGATAGGCCTCCAACAGTTCTTCCATTTCCCCCAGGCTGGACTGGTTCAGGGAAGAAGGATCGGTCATATACCCGATGAAGTCATCCCGTTTCATTTCCTACCAGTTGACAAATGCGCGGTTAAAAATATCTTCCGATATATCCTCGATGATTTGCTCGCTCAGGTCTGCCTGCACGGATTCAAAGGGTAGCTGGCTCTCAAAGTCCCTGAACTGGGAAAAGGTGTCCTCGAAGCTCAATTCATCGTCCATGATATTCGTGTACCTCACCCGGATTCCAATGGTAAAACGGGTCAGTTCAACCCTGTCAGCACCTGAGATGGCCATGGGCCGTGTGGAATATACCATGATTTCACCTTCAAAATGGGCGTCTCCGACCCCGTTTACCAGGATCAGGTTAGTCTGCCGCTCTACCATGTCCCTCATCTGCTCTGTAAAATACTGGCTCAATATCGGAGGGGCAAGGGCGGCACGATTCTGGAAATAGGCAACGGAAACCGTTTTCAGGTTGCCCGTGCTGGCCCCGGAAAGGGAATAGGAAATCTTGCAGGATGTCATTATGGCTGACAGGCAGGCCAGGAATGCTATGGAAGAAAAAATACGCATGTTTTATTCGAGATTATGCTCCTTGATCTTTCTGTATAACGTACGTTCCGATATTCCAAGTTCCTCGGCAGCATATTTTCTCTTGCCCCTGTGCTTTTCGAGGGCCTTCTTGATGAGCTCTATTTCTTTTTCCTCGAGGGACAGGGACTCCTCCACGATCTCCTCGGTATCCTGTATGTGCTGGTTGCCGGATGCGCCGAAATGTCCCGAAGGATGTGGAACAGGTACATCCGGGGCATCCTCTCCCGGATAAAGTTTTTCCAGGATTCTAGCGTTGTTCTCGTGCAGATCGGCTCCCACATTCCCTTTGTCGATGATTTCGGCAACCAGTTGCTTCAGGTCATGCATATCGCTTTTCATATCGAACAGAATCTTATACAGGATCTCCCTCTCGGTATTGAAGGTGTGTTCATTCACCGGCTTCTCGATGAGAGCCGGAAGCTTAACCGGCTGGTAATCGGGCAGATATTTCCTCAGTGTCTCCTCCCCGATTTCCCGGTCCGATTCGATGATGGAAATCTGCTCCGTGATGTTCTTCAACTGCCGGATATTCCCCGGCCAGCGGTAATTGTTCAGCATCCGCTGGGCATCTTCGGTCAGGGTTACCGGGGGCATCCGGTTGGTCTCGGCAAAGTCGCTGGCAAATTTCCGGAACAGCAGATAAATATCCTCCTTCCTCTCACGCAGGGCCGGGACACTTATCGGAACCGTGTTAAGCCGGTAATAGAGATCCTCCCTGAATTTATTTTCATGGACCGCCGCAACGATGTTTATGTTGGTGGCTGCAATCACGCGTACATCGGTCTTCTGTACCTTGGAGGACCCGACCCGTATGAATTCGCCGGTTTCCAGGACCCGCAGCAGGCGCACCTGGGTCGACAGGGGAAGCTCGGCAACTTCATCCAGGAATATGGTACCCCCGTTTGCCACTTCGAAATATCCCTTACGGCTGTCCGTGGCACCTGTGAACGAGCCTTTTTCATGTCCGAATAACTCGGAATCTATGGTCCCCTCCGGAATGGCCCCGCAGTTGACGGCAATATAGGCCCCGTGTTTTCGGGCGCTGTACTGGTGTATTATTTTCGGAAAGAATTCCTTGCCCGTACCGCTCTCCCCCCCGATCAATACGGACAGGTCGGTCGGAGCTACCTGCAGGGCAATATCAATGGCCCGGTTCAGGGCCGGGTGGTTTCCGGTGATTCCGAATCGCTGCTTTACTCTCTGTACTTCCATCTGACAATATTTCCAAAAATGCATGACAAAATTACAATTTTCCTTGATTTTTGCTAATTTGTGCCGACTGGAAAACCATAAAAGCAATGAAATTTATTGGAATCATACCGGCCCGTTACGCTTCCTCCCGTTTCCCGGGGAAACCTCTTGCGGACCTTGGCGGAAAGCCCATGATACAGTGGGTTTACGAAAATACCCTGCAGAGCCTGGAGAACGTAGTGGTGGCCACGGACCACCCGGACATCGAGGCTGCTGTGAAGGGTTTCGGGGGAAAGGTCATCATGACGAGTCCGGATCATCCGAGCGGGACCGACCGCTGTGCGGAGGTCATTGATCTGATGGAAAACGAAGGGGCATCCTATGATGTCGCCCTGAACATACAGGGAGACGAACCCTTTGTCAGGAACATCCATCT
Organism: uncultured Bacteroides sp.; assembly: GCA_964575235.1. GTDB lineage: Bacteria > Bacteroidota > Bacteroidia > Bacteroidales > SM23-62 > SM23-62. The sequence goes on along the minus strand of CAZNQG010000103.1, from coordinate 7,310 downwards.
CAGCCTGCTCATGCAGGCCTTCGAGAACCAAGACACCCAGATAGCCACCCTCGCAAAGGTTATCGAGGATCCGGAGGAGCTGTTTGATCCGAACGTGGTCAAGATCGTGACCGGAAAAGGGGGCAGGGCCTTGTATTTCAGCCGTTCACCTGTGCCTCATCAAAGGAACCGTCCCGAGGGGGAATGGTTCAGCGGCTTTAAGTATATGAAACACCTGGGTATGTACGCTTTCAGAACGGAGGTTCTCCGTCGTATTACCGGCTTGAAAACCTCCCACCTGGAAACGGCTGAATCGCTGGAGCAGCTGAGATGGCTGGAGCACGGATACAACATCAAGGTACTCATCACCACCGAGGTTAGCATGGGTATCGATACGCCGGAAGACCTGGAAAAGGCGCGTGAGATCATTTCCTCCCACCCCGGCTGATCCGGCCTGCTCTGCCCGGATTCCCTCCCATCATACCGGAAATCCCGTCCGGATGTAACTCATTCGTATCGCAGTGCATCGGCCGGATTCTTCAGCGCTGCTGTCACGGTCTGGAAACTTATGGTTATCAGCGCAATGACCAGGGCAAAAGCAAAGGATAACAGGAAAGGTGCAACGCCCAGTTCGATCCGGTACGGAAAGTCGATCAGCCATTTCCGGAAAAAATAGTAGGCAACCGGCCATGCAAGAAGGGTCGAAATGCCGATCAGGATCACGGTTTCCCTGGATATCAGGTGAACAACCCTTAAAGCATCCGCTCCCATTGCTTTGCGGATCCCGATCTCCCAGGTCCGCTGTTCGGTTGTGAAAGCCGTCAGTCCCAGGAGTCCGAGCGACGCCACAAAAATGGCCAGGATGGAGAATACCAGGAATATGATCCTTGTGCGCTTCTCCTGGTCGTATCTTGAGGCAAAGTCATCGTCCAGGAAGAAATATTCAAAGGGCTGGTCGTTGGTGAATTCCTTCCAGACATTCTCGATCTGCTTCAGGGTGCCCTGCATGTTCATGGGCTCCAGGCGGACGGTCAGGTAAGGGATCCAGCCCCATTCGGAGGGCCTGATGCGAAGCAAATAGGGCCGTATCTCGGTATGCAGTGAGGCATTGTGAAAATCGTTCATCACGCCCACGACGGACAGGCGGACCAGGTTCCCGTTCGCATCTACAGGTTGCAGGAAAACGTCTTTGAGAGGCTCCTGCATTCCAAAATTACGAACCGCCGCCCGGTTGACGACGATGTTCTGGCTGTCGGATGCAAATTGCCTGTTCAGGAACCTTCCCTCTTCAATGCACAGTCCATAGGTTTCGGAATAATCGTAATCGGCGTAGTTCACCTCGAGAAGAAAGGTCTGGTCCTGGGGTCTGCCTTCCATCATGTGAGCGTTGTAATTATTGCTGCGTCCGGGAACCATGGTGGAGGATGCAGAGGACAGGACACCGGGTATCTTTGAGATTTCCTGCTTAAAGGTTTCCACCCTCTCCCTTCCGATGGTGCTGAATCGCTCTATTACGACAAGCTGGTTCTTGTAGAACCCGAGTTCCTTATTAAGCAGGTAATGCAGCTGTTTGCTGATAACGATGGTGCCCAGGATGATGAAGATGGAAATCGTGAACTGGACTACCACGAGGATACTTCGAAGGCCGCTTTTTCGGGTTCCCCCTTCCAGCCGGCCGGCCATAACGGCAACGGGACTGAACGAAGCCAGGAAAAAAGCCGGGTAGGAGCCGGCCAGCAGACCCACTACCACTGCAAATCCCAGCAGCACCGGTACGGTATACCAGTTGCCCAGATAATCGACCCTCAGGCTGACCTGGGTAAGGTTCTGGAAAACGGGCAGGGTCAGTTCCACAAGTAGCAGTGCCAACACAAGGGCAACGGCGACCATGATAAAGGATTCCGCAATGAACTGCCTCACCAGTTGCCCCTTGCCGGATCCCATGACCTTCCTCAGTCCCACTTCCCTGGCCCTGCCGGCGGAACGGGCTGTGGAAAGGTTCATGAAATTAATGCAGGCAATGAGGATGATGAACAGCGCGATCAGGGAGAATATATAAACATATTTCTTGTCGCTGGAAGGCTTCAGGCCATGCTCGATGTCCGTATTGAAATGGATGTCCGAAAGGGGCTGGGCCTGGATCCTGTAATAATTGCCGCTGGCTTCCCAGTCCTCCATGCTGATCCCGATAAACTGCTTGATTTCGGGACCGACGTATTTTCGCATTACGGGATCGAATTTATCGTTAAGAACGGCCGTTGGAATTTCATCCTCCAGCAAAAGGTAAGTGTATACATTGTTGCTGGTCCACTGCGTACTATTGGCCCTCCCGTGGCTGCGGAAAGCCACCACGAAATCACAGAAGAGATGGCTGTTATCCGGGATGTTTTTCATGACCCCCGTTATCCTGAACTCCACGCTATCGTTGAAAAGTTCCAGCACCCGTCCCAGCGGGTCGTCCCGGCCGAAATACTTGTTCGCCATCTTCTCCGATATCACCATGGAATGCGGTTCGGTCAGTACTTTAGAGGGATCCCCCTTAAGCAGGGGGAATGAAAAGATCTCAAAGAAGCCGGAATCCGCCCAGTAAAAATCATCCTCAAGAAAGGTCCGGTCCCCCTGCCGGACAAGTATATTCGTCCAGGGTTCAATCCGGCAGTAGTTCACGACCTCCGGAATTTCTTCCAGAAAAGCCGGACCGGTTGGTACGGCCGAGTAGGCACCGGATATCTTCGATCCCGCAAGCTGCCCGTTCAACCAGAGCCGCACGATCCGGTCTGCGTTTTCGTGGAAGCGGTCATAGCTTCTTTCATGGACGATGAAGAGGGTGATCAGTATGCTGCAGGCAATCCCGATGGCGAGTCCCAGAACGTTGATCAGGGCATACGCCTTCTGACGCAGGATATTCCGGATGGCTACCTTGATAAAACTTTTAAACATGGTTTATCCGATTGTGTCTTTACCCAAAGGGTGTTGGAGATAAGACGATTCAAATCGAACCCAGTTACACAGGTTCGTGGAAATTCTTTTCATGGGTTATGCTGTCCTCCGGGAACATGGTTATTATTCGTATTGCAAAACGTTTACGGGATTGGCGCCTGCAGACCGGATGGCCTGGTAGATGACCGTAGCCAGGGCGACGATCAGTGCCCCGATGGCTGCAAGGAAGAACATCCATGCCTCGATGTTGATGTGGTAGGAGAATTTCCCCAGCCAGAGTTTCATACCCAGGTATGCGACAGGGAAGGCAATCAGACTGGCCCAGATCACCCATTTTGTGAAATCGGTTGAAAGCATGAGGGTGATCCTGGGCATGGAAGCCCCCATGGCTTTCCGGATCCCTATCTCCCTTGCCCTTTGTTCCGCCGTATGGGAAGCAAGTCCGAAAAGGCCAAGAACAGCGATGAAAACGGCCAGGAAAGTAAAGATGGTGAAAATATGAGCGGTCGTCTCCTCTTCGTTGTACAGGTTATCCAGGTATCGGTCCAGGAAGTAGTAATCGAAAGGCTCATCGCCTACGAATTTGTTCCAGACCTTCCGGATGTACGCCAGGGTTTCCTCCATCTGTTCCCCCGAGATCCTGACGGACAGGTACTGGGGATGGGATTTCTCATGCATCAGCCCGATGGCCAGGGGTTTGATCTCATGGTGAAGGGATTCGAAATGGTAATCCCCAACCACGCCCCGGATGATGTATTCGATCTGGGTGCCGTATGGTCCGATCCCGTAAACCTTCATCCCGACCGGGTTTTTGGTCCCCATCTGCCTTGCCGCGGTCTCGTTGATCAGTATGGATTGATAACAGCTGCTGTCGTTGCGCAGGTAGGTACCCCCCTGAACCAGATGCATCTGCATGGTCGAAAGAAAATCATAATCCGCTTCCATTGGCCGGATATAGACCAGCCTGCTCCCCCCCAGGGTGTCGACTCGCACCGGGAAGGGTTCGATGGTCCTGCCTGGTATTCCAGCGGATACGCTTGCCGCATTGATCCGGGGGTGCTGGAGCAGAGCCTTTTTAAAATCCTCCCGCTGGTCCTGGAGGGCATAGGCCCGCTGGATCACTACAATGTTATTGCGGTTGAAACCCAGGTTCGATTCCCTGAAGAACTTTACCTGCTGTGTGATGATCATGCTGGATATGAACAGGACGATGGATACGGTAAATTGCGAAAGCACCAGGAACCCGCGAAGCCGGGTACTGTACATCCCCTCGAAGTTCTTTCCCTTTAAAATGTTCAGGACCTTGAAAGAGGAAAGGTAGAATGCCGGATAGCTGCCTGCAAAAACGCCGATAAGCACCGCCCCCGTGAGAAAGATCGGGATCATCCAGAGATTGTCAAAATAGAAAATATCCAGGTTTTTACCGGTGTAGGCATTGAAGGGGCGCAGCAGCAACTCCAGCACCACGAAGGAAAGGACAAGAGAGATGAAGCTGAACAGTATGGATTCCGAAAGGAACTGTATGCTGATCTGTCTTCTCGTGGCACCGACCACCTTGCGCAGGGCCACTTCCTTGGCGCGGGTCGCCGACTTTGCCGTGGCCAGGTTCATGAAATTCACACAGGCAATGACCAGGATCAGGATGGCTACGAGTGTAAAAACAATTACATAGGTCCTGTCGGTTCCCGCCTCAAATTCCCCTTCTCTTTTCGAGTTCAGGTGGATCTGGGAAAGAGGCTGCAGGTAAAAGGCATAACGGTCGTCGTCAGTGAATTGCCTGGCATTTTCACCTATGTAGTCATCCAGGTTTTCCAGGATGTGTTTCTGAACCAGCCCGGGGAAATGGGACTCTATGATTTCAAGCGATTCATCGTCCCGAGCCAGTATGTAGGTGCTGACTATTTCCGCCAGCCATTTCTCCCTTTCATATGGCTCCAGGATTCCCTTGAGGGAAGCAAGATAATCAAAGTGGTAATGCGAATTGGCAGGAACGTCCCGGCAGATCCCGGTTACCCTGAACTTCCAGCCGTTATCCAGGAACAGCACCTTTCCGATGGGATCCTCCTCCCCAAAATACTTTTGAGCTGTGCTTTCGGTAAGCACCATCGTGAACTCTTCGGCCAGTACGGTTTCGGGATCCCCGACCACAAGTGGGACCGAGAAGACGGAAAAGTAAGAATCGTCCGTATAATAAAAGTTTTCGGCCGACAGGTGTATGTCACCGTATGAAACCCGCTTGTGGCTTCCCTTGAGCAGGCGTACGGCCTCTTCTACCTCGGGTATTTCCCCGATAACGGCATCACGCAGTGCGATGGGGGTCAGGGCCCCGTCCATCTCCGTGCCGTCCACCTCTGCAATCCGGTTTATCCGGTATATCCTCCGCCAGTTTTCGTTGTACTTATCGTAACTCTGCTCATCGTGAACCAGGATCAGGATCAGGATGCTGATGGCAATACCTACGGATAATCCAAGTATGTTTAAAATGGAGTGACCCCTGTACTTCAGAAGGTTCCTGAAAGCGACTATGAAATAATTCCTAAACATACTCATTCCCCGGGACACGCAAACACATATTGTGCCAGCATGTTCAATTTATTGATAAAGAGGTTTATAGGAAATTAATAGGTCCCGGGTCAGGTTGGATTATGTACGTTTCTGAACACAGCTGTACGAATGGGAACAGGGACCCCGGATCAGTCTTCGAGTTCGATGAAATTAAATTCCATTTCAACGGCTTCGGCAATGTCCTCTCCGTCCTCCTGCATCTTTTCGTCACCCTCCCCGTAATACCAGTCTATTTTCACGTCGATCCCTCCGGTGATCAGGTTCTTGATGTGACGAAGCATCTGGATCATGTACTTGGAGGAGGCGGAGTTGAAATAGGACAGCCTGAAACTGATATTCAGCTCCGGTAACTCGTAACGGTTCCCGGATTTCAACACCGATTCCTCGTAACGGGCCAGCCATTGCAGGGTGTCCTCGTAGAATCCCGAGACATCCTCAGGCCTGGATACCCCGTATATTTCAAATTGCCCGGAATCGGGAAGGAAGCGAATGCCCGGAGTAAAATCCGTTTCAGGAATGATGAGCTTATCCATAGACTTTATTATCGGTGTGTCTGATGTAAAGGTTCAGTTCGAACATCGAAAATCCGGGTTCTGCGCGCGCAAATGCATAGTCCAGTCCCTGTTCCGTTATCTTGGCCATTTCGATGAAGCCCAGTCCCGCTCCCCCCTTCTCCGTGAACATCCCGTTGGTGATGGTTTCCCGGTAGGTTTTCTTCAATTCCTCCTCGTTGGCGGAATTGATCTTTTCGATCCTGGACCGGATCTCGTCCACGTCTTTGTCCCGTACCGGATTTTTTGCCTTCAGGCTGAAGCCCTCATGGTTCCGGTTCAGCTCAAATTCGGGCAGGTACGATGGGTAAAGGGATATGAATTCCTCGTACTGGTCCGAATACCTGAAAATGTTCTCGAGCATCTCGATCATAAGGGCCAGAAGCTTTTTGTAAAGGACCGGTTGTATCCCGTAATAATCCTTCTTGTTCTTCAGTTCATTCAAGAGGATCCCGATCCTTTCAAAGGTGAGATGCCCCTTGAAATGCAAGACAGTTGTAGCGGTTTGACTCAAAGCAAGGGTTGATCGATCCAGCAAAATAATAAAAATGTATGAACTGGAGATGTATCAATCGAACAAAGTGTTTTCTTCCTTCTCAAATCCTGCGTCGGCCGGAAGGTTCGGCTGCCTTGAAGCTTTCACTGCGAGCCGGTCGCAGTGTTCGTTCTCGGGAATTTCATTGTGCCCCTTGATCCATACCAGTTCGACTTTATGTTTGCGGTACTGGACCAGGAAACGCTTCCACAGATCCGGGTTTTTCTTTTTCCTGAATCCTTTCCTCTCCCAGTTAAAAAGCCATTTCTGGTTGACCGCCTCGCAAACATACCTTGAATCGGAATACACGGTAACCCGGGAACCCTCGAATTTTAACTGCTCCAGGGCAAGGATAACGGCAAGGAGCTCCATTCGGTTGTTGGTGGTGAGCCGGAAGCCGCCGGAAAGTTCCCTGCGGTGAGAACCGTACTTCATGACCACGCCGTATCCGCCTGGTCCCGGGTTACCACTGGCCGCCCCGTCTGTATAAACGATGATCCTTTTTTCAGTCATGCAGATCCATCTCTTCGACCAGGTGACCGGCTCCGGCATAGCGGTCGATGATCAGCAGGATATACCGTATATCCACACAGATGCTCCGCTGGAATCGGGTTTCATAGATAATATCGCCGCTGAGGGATTCGAAATTCCCGTCAAAGTTCAGACCGATCACTTCTCCCCTGGCATTCAGCACCGGGCTTCCCGAATTTCCCCCGGAAGTATCCAGATTGGTCAGTAAG
>CAZNQG010000102.1:0-11938 GCA_964575235.1 uncultured Bacteroides sp. | reverse complement strand
CCTTGATCCAGTCGAATTTTCCCATCCAGGCCACCAGGAACGCAAAAACGGTCACGATCCAGCCCCCGATGGAATAGGGTACCGGTATAAGGCTGCTCAGGAATACTCCGGAGGCGGTGGCCAGGGAGCCTATCGCGATGGTGGCTGAGACGAACTGCGCCACCAGGACGATCCAGACCGCCCAGTTGCGGGGACCCGGCATGCGGGCGAACATGTCGATCATGCCCTCCCCGGTGCATACCGTATAACGGGCACCGCTCATCCCGATCCAGAACTTCAGGAATATTCCGCTGACCACTACCCAGACGATGCCCGTTCCGAAAATGGCTCCGTTCCGTGTGGCCAGGATCACCTCGCCCGAGCCGATGTACTCGGATGCCCAGACGATGGAGGGACCGAGGACCGCCAGAATGGCGAATCCCGTCAGGGGGGTACGGATGGAAGACTGAGATTGCACTCCTAAATATAGAAAAAAACCTGCCATGCAGAGCAAGGCAGGTTCCTATAGCATGGGGAGCTTACCCTATTTCTTCTTCTTCTCATCCGGTCCCCCGGTAGCCCTGGAAATGGACTCCCGCATATCGGTGTCGGCCTGAATGTTCTGGAACTTGTAATAGTCCATGATGCCGAGGTTGCCCTTGCGGAAGGAATCGGCCATGGCCAGCGGGATCTCGACCTCCGCCTCGATTACCTTGGCGCGGGCCTCCTGGGCCTTGGCCAGCATTTCCTGCTCCAGCGCAACGGCCATGGCACGGCGTTCCTCGGCCTTGGCCTGGGCGATATTCTTATCCGCCTCGGCCTGGTCGGTCTGCAGCTGGGCACCGATGTTCTTCCCGATATCCACGTCGGCGATATCTATGGATAATATTTCGAACGCAGTACCTGCGTCCAGTCCCTTGTTCAGGACCAGCTTAGAGATCGAATCCGGGTTCTCGAGCACGGCTTTGTGAGAATCCGCCGAACCGATGGAGGAAACGATCCCCTCGCCTACCCTGGCGAGCACGGTTTCCTCGCCGGCTCCCCCGACGAGCTGTTTGATGTTGGCCCGTACCGTCACCCTTGCCTTTGCGATCAACTGGATCCCGTCTTTGGCCACTGCGGCAACCGGGGGCGTATCGATGACCTTCGGGTTCACGGACATCTGCACGGCTTCGAAAATATCCCGGCCCGCCAGGTCAATGGCCGTGGCCATCTGGAAAGGAAGGTCCAGATTTGCTTTGTTTGCAGAAACCAGGGCATGAATAACTTTTTCCACATGTCCACCGGCCAGGTAGTGGGCTTCAAGCTCATCACGCTTGATGGCCCTCAGTCCCGCCTTGTGCGCCTCGATCATGGCCCGGACGATCACGGGGGGCGGAACCTTCCTCCAGCGCATCAGGATAAGCTGCAGCAGGGAGATCCTGACCCCTGAAATCAGGGCGGAGAACCAGAGCCCGACCGGTATGAAATAGAAAATGATCCATAAACCGACGATGGATCCGACGATGATTGCGATGTAAATTCCAACCTGTCCCATATTTATTCCTCTTTTTTAATTGGTTTTACTATGACTTGAGTGTTCAGTACTTTGACGACTTCAACCGGGGTATTCTGGTCAAGAAATCCCCACTGCGATTTTCCCTCGACGACGATCCCGTTGATCAGGACCTTGCCGATGGGTGCCATGCGGGTAATGCTTTCCCCCCGGTCTCCCACCTTGATCTTGTCCGCCTCCAGGCCTCCGTCCACCTTGCTGTCGATGTCCTTGTGCAGCATCAGCCTGCGCCAGGTTTTCGCCCGCAGAACGTACGCACCTCCCCCGACCGTAAAGATCAGGGTGGCTACCAGGGTATAATTGCCTACCGTATTTCCGTGGGTCTTATAGGCAAAAAATACGGCAACGGCCATCAGTATGGCGCCGCCGATCCCTGCGATGGTCACACCGGGAACCAGCAGGAACTCCACGATGAACAGGAAGATTCCCAGCAGGATCAGGATTACGATGGCTAAAATCGACATTCCCGGCGGTTTTACTTATTCTATTATTCTATGGTGGCCGTCAATCCCCTGTCAACCAGGGCATGCCGCATGGTCCGGAGAATTTCAAAGCCCCCCGATTTCACGTCGCATTTGCCCTTGTAGTGTACCAGGTAGGTGCACTGCTCCGCCTGCTCGGCGGTATGATGGCATACCTCGATCAGGCTTTCGATCACGAATTCAAAGGTGTTCACCTCATCGTTGTGCAGGATGAGCGAGTTCTTCTCTTTCCCCTCCACGTCATTGAATTCTTCAACGACCGGGTGTTCCCTGGATTTTTCCTTTTCAGCCATGATTCATGCACTTAAACCATAACAGAACAAAAATAAGAATTTATTGTCTTATGCTGACGGGAAGGTAATAATTATTCTTCGAGGGACTCGAGTTTGTCAAGGCTGGTTTTCCGGCCGTCGTAATAACCTACGATGAATGCATCCGAGTATCCCATGGCCCGCACTTTCAGAAGGGCCCTTTCCGCTTCCTGCATGCGTTCGAACTTGCCCACGAAATACCGCGTCATGTCTTTACCGGGGATGGTTTCGGTGGTGATCGGTGAGAGTCCCCCGAAACGATCGTACGGAACTTCCTGGCTGTAAACGGCCAGCTGGATCCGGTAGAACACCCCCTTCGGAACGGCGATGTCCCGCTCAAAGGGTTTGTTTTCACCGTAGGGGGATGCCTCCAGGATCCGGAATCCCGGGTCCCCCGCCCCCTGCTCCACGGGTGTTCCTTGGTCCTGTGGTGTTTCCACCCCTGCTGCTGCCGCCACGGGAACAGCCTCCACAACCTGCATGATCGCTTCCGGTTCCGTACCGCGTATTTGCGCCAGCCTTTCCATGAACTCCTGCGAAAGGTTATAACGGTAAACCCTGATGCCGTTCAGGACGGTATCGAGGATGAGGTATGGGTTCTCCCTCTCCTTTTTCACAATCTTCTCGGGGACCGCCGAGCTGAGATAATGAAAGTGTTCGTTTGCCAGGGCATTGTAAATCTCCGCGCTGTCCTCCACCTCCTCGATCCTTTTCTGAAGGCGGCCCCGCTGTATGGGATCGTCCATCCAGGCCGCCTCCTTTCTCCATTCTATACCCAGCCTGCGAAGGTAATCGGCCCGTTGCTGGTAACGGGCGGCCTGGTCAAGCATACGGTTGAAGGTGTAGTCGTTCAGATAGGTCAGGATGCTGTCACGGGTGGGGTCCGCACCGGGAAGGGTGTCCGTGCATACTGCCGCGTATGCCCTCAGGGACGGAAAGAGGAACAACAGGATCACAACCGAAAGCCCGAGGATGCAGGATTTGAACATCCTGTTGATAAATATGTTACACATATACATAGATTCGCATCCTAGTGCCATAAAGGCATAGAGCGAAAATAACAAATATATTTTGCTTTTGCCGGAAGGGGCGGGGATGGATTTTAGGTCAATCTTTGTAATTTTACCTTCAAACCCAAAAGACGGAAAAATGGCAGATCTCGCAGAAGGGATGAAAGCCCCGGATTTTACGGGGACCGACCAGCATGGGAATACGGTATCGCTGGCACAGCTCAGGGGCAGGAAAGTGATCCTTTATTTTTATCCAAAGGACAACACGCCCGGCTGCACGGCCGAGGCCTGCAACCTCAGAGATAATTACGCCGATCTGACGGCAAAAGGCTTCGAGGTGATCGGCGTCAGCGCAGACAACCAGAAATCACACCGGAATTTCATCGGGAAATACGACCTGCCCTTCAACCTGGTATCGGACACCGACAAGAAGGTGCTGAAAGACTACGGAGCATGGGGCATGAAAAGCATGTACGGCAAGCAGTACGAGGGGACTATCCGTAAAACCTTCATCATAGATGAAAAGGGTGTGATCCTTAAAATATTCAATAAGGTCGACACCAAAAACCACACGGAACAGATCCTGGAAGCCCTGGGCTGATTGTGGTTACCCGTAAAAACGTAAAACATAAATCCGAAGCAATATAATAATGAGCGAAGAATCCAACGGAAACAAAATCAGGCAGGAGAAGCTCAAAGCCCTGCAACTTACCCTCGATAAAATTGAAAAAGGTTACGGCAAGGGCACCATTATGAAAATGGGCGACTCGGCCGTCGAGAACGTAGCATCCATCCCCTCCGGGTCCATCGCACTGGACCTTGCCCTGGGTGTCGGCGGGTATCCCCGGGGAAGGGTGATCGAGATCTTCGGTCCGGAATCGTCCGGAAAGACCACCCTGGCCATCCATGCCATCGCCGAAGCCCAGAAAACCGGGGGCATAGCCGCCTTCATCGATGCGGAGCACGCCTTCGACCGTTTTTATGCCGAAAAACTCGGAGTTGACATCGAGAACCTTTACATATCACAGCCCGATGACGGAGAACAGGCCCTCGAGATCACCGACCACCTGATCCGGTCCGGTGCCATCGACATCGTTGTGATCGATTCCGTGGCCGCCCTGACTCCGAAAGCGGAGATCGAAGGGGAAATGGGGGATTCCAAGATGGGCCTCCAGGCAAGGCTGATGTCGCAGGCCCTGCGGAAACTCACCGCCAACATCAACAAGACCCGGACCTGCTGCATGTTCATCAACCAGTTGAGGGAAAAGATCGGCGTGATGTTCGGCAACCCCGAAACCACCACGGGCGGAAACGCTCTCAAGTTCTATTCCACGGTACGGGTTGACATCCGGCGGATAGGGCAGCTGAAGGAAGGGGAAGAGATCCAGGGGAACCGTACCCGGGTCAAGATCGTCAAGAACAAACTGGCCCCCCCGTTCAAAAAGGCGGAATTCGACATCATGTACGGGAAGGGGATCTCCCGCACCGGTGAGATCATCGACCTGGGGGTCGACCTGAACATCATCAAGAAAAGCGGCTCCTGGTTCAGCTACGAGGAAACCAAGCTGGGACAGGGCCGGGATGCGGTCAAGCAGCTGCTTGTCGATAACCCGGAGCTTGCAGAGGAGATCGAAACCAAGATCAAGGAAGCCTTTGCCGAAACCAAGCAATAGGTCCCGGTACCATGCCCTGAAGATGCTATCCGGCAGCCCGATGTTGTAATACGGAACCACTCATCCATTAAACCATACGATCATGAACCGTTCTGTTCTTTTTCAAATTCTGTTTGCGGCAATCCTCCTGGTCTCCTGTACCCAGGTTCCAGAGGAAACTTCCGTTGAGGGTGATTTTTCCGGAACCCTGACCCAGGAAGAGATCGACGGGGGAGTGCTGACCCCTGAGATCCTCTGGAAATTCGGGAGGCTTGCGGATATGCAGCTCTCTCCCGACGGCAGCGAGGTGGTTTACACCGTGACCCGCTACGATGTAAAGACCAACAACAGCATTACGGATATCTTCAGGGTGTCGACCGCGGGAGGGGACCCGGTACGGCTGACGGACGGAAAAGGCAGGTATAACAGTCCCCAGTGGTTCCCCACCGGGGAAAAGATCGGGTACCTGTGTTCCGCCTCCGGTTCCTCCCAGCTCTGGGAAATGGATCCCGCGGGAACGGGTAAGAAGCAGATTTCCTTTGTGGACGGGGACATCAACAGCTTTGCGTATTCCCCGGACGGATCCCACATCCTCCTGGCAATGGATGTCAAGCTGGACAAGACCCCCCAGGAGATCTACCCGGACCTGCCCGAAACCAACGTTCGGATCATCGACGATCTGATGTACCGTCACTGGAATGCCTGGCACGATTACGCCTACAGCCATATTTTCGTGGCGGACTACGGTGACGGGGGACTGGGCCAGCCGCTTGACATCATGGAAGAGGAACCCTGGGATGCGCCCCTGGCCCCTTTCCACGATCCGGCCGAAATTGCCTGGAGCCCCGACGGAAAGATCATCGCCTATACCTGCAAGAAAATGAAAGGCAGGGAATATGCCCTGAGCACCAACTCGGATGTCTACCTGTACGATCTTACATCGGGTGAGACCAAGAACATCACGGAAGGCATGCCCGGGTACGACAAGTACCCCGCCTTCTCCGAAGACGGCAGCAAGCTGGCCTTCCAGAGCATGGCCACCCCCGGGTACGAAGCCGACCTGATAAGGCTATTCGTCTACGACATGGCGACGGGAGAGAAGACCTACCTGAGCGAGGGTTTCGACCAGGATGCCGAGAGCATCGTCTGGAAGAACGGGAAACTTTACTTCATCAGCGGGATCCACTCCACCTTCCACCTCTATGAAATGGATCCGGAAAGCAGGGAAATCCGCCAGATCACGGAAGGGCCTTATACATGGGGGGCTTTTGCACTGGCCGGGGACGTGATGGTCGGGACGCGCCAGGACATCGATTATGCCACGGAGGTTTTCCGCGTGGATCCGGCCAGCGGCGAGGCTACCCAGCTAACCTTCACCAACAAGGATATTTACGACCACATCCGGGTGCCTGAATACGAGGCAAGGTGGATCAAGACAACGGATGACAAGGACATGCAGACCTGGGTTATCTATCCGCCCGATTTCGACCCGGAGAAAACCTATCCGGCCCTTTTATTCTGCGGCGGCGGTCCCCAGAATGCCGTCAACCCGGACTTCCATTACCGCTGGAACTTCCAGCTCATGGCAGCCAACGGATACATCATCGTTGCTCCCAACCGCCGGGGGGTCCCCACCTTCGGCCAGGAGTGGACCCTGCAGATTTCGACCGATTACGGGGGACAGAACATGAAGGATTACCTGAGCGCCATCGATGCCCTGGCAAAAGAGCCATACGTGGATGAAGACCGGCTCGGTGCCATCGGGGCCTCCTACGGAGGGTATTCAACCTTTTACCTGGAAGGCATCCACGAGGGAAGATTCAAGACCTTCATCTCCCACTGCGGGATTTTCAACCTGGAAAGCATGTATACAGCCACGGAGGAGACCTTTTTCGTGAATTTCGACAACGGCGGACCCTACTGGGCAAAGCCCACCCCGAGGAATTACCGGTTCTCCCCGCACAAACACATACAGGACTGGGATACGCCCATCCTGATCATCACCGGAGAGATGGACCTGAGGGTGCCGTATACCCAGAGCCTGGAAGCATTCAACGCGGCACGCCTTCGGAACATTGAGGCGAAGCTGCTGATTTTCCCTGAGGAGACCCATTTCGTGACCAAGCCCCAGAATGCCATTCTATGGCAGAGGGAGTTCTTCGGCTGGCTCGACAAGTGGTTGAAATAAAGACGGTTCCATGGGATGCCCGGCGGATGCCTGCAATTCCCTGTGAAATCAAACGGGTTTTGCCGGGGGAACCGTGCTACGGAAGTTTTTCTTATTTTAGCGGAAACGATAGGGTCAAGGCATGAACAATTTTTTTCAGTTTCTGCTGCATTTCATATTCATCGCGACCTTCCTGTTCGTTTACATCATCGCGATCATCATCCTGAAACCTTTCAGGCTGCACAGGAAACGCAAGGTTTCCACCATCTCCCTGAAGCTCTCCTACCTGGCCTACCTCGCCTTTTTCCTGGCTTTCGTCTACCTGGTGCTGTTCTTTGCCGACAACGAGGTGAACACGGAGGAGAATATGGAAAACGGGACTTCCGCAATCTATTACGCCATCGTGCTGATCTCGTTCTTCATCCCGAACATCGGGATTATGATCCGGCGGAGGTTCAAGAAGAACCGGGGCACCTACAATTACCTGGTGACCGCCCTGAATTTCATCATCATCCTGGCGCTGGTCTTCATGATGAGCCACGTGCAGTGGGATTTCTAGGAAGGGGTTTTCAGTCCCCCCGGTAGAGCTTCATAGCCCGGTCCATTTTTACATCCATGGGAAGTTCCCCCTCGATCCAATGGATTTTCAGTCCCCTGCGCTCCATACCCCTGAACCAGGTCATCTGCCGCTTGGCAAACCGGTGGATGGCGGCCTCCAGCCCGGAAACCATCTCCGCATAGGTTGACTTTCCCCGAAGGAATTCGGTTATGTATTTGTATTCCAGCCCGTAATAGATCAGTTTCCCGGGGAGAATGCCTTCCTCCAGCAATCCTTTGACCTCCTCCACCATTCCCGCCTCCAGGCGTTCGTGAAGGCGGCGGCTGATTTTTTCCCGGCGGGTGTCCCGCTCAAAACGGATCCCCAGGACCAGGGGATGCAGTTCGGGGTAGTCTTCCTGCGTGCCGGGATGATCGCGGTAATAATATTCGATCTCCAGGGCACGCAGCAGCCGTTTCCGGTTCTCCGTATCGGTTTTGTTATGCAGTTTTTTAAAGGAAGCCAGCAACTCGCTGAGCTCCTCCATGCTTTTTCCCCCAAGTTCCGTTCGAAGTTCCCGGTTGACGGGCACCCTGATCAGGCGGTAGCCCTTCAGAACCGCCTCAACGTACAGGCCGCTTCCCCCGCAGAGCACCGGCAGGCTGTCCCGCCCCAGGATCTCCCGGTATACCTGCAGGAAGTCCTTCTGGTATTCAAAAACGTTGTATTCATCCCCGGGCTCCAGGATATCGATCAGGTGGCGGGGAACCTGCTTCCCATCCACCGTGTAATCCGCATAATCCTTCCCCGTACCGAGGTCCATACGCCGGTAAACCTGCCTGGAATCCGCAGAGATCACCTCTCCCCCGGCCCGGGCGGCCAGGCACGCGGCAAACCGGGTATTCCACCCGGCCGTATGCCCCACGACGGCGATGAGATTGGTCTTTCCGCCCTGCCTGTCCATATGGGTAAAGTTCGTAAAATTTCTTATTAACTTTGCAGGCCTGCAGGATCATGGCCGGCAAGATCAACATAAAGAATAAAAAGGCGTACTTCGATTTCGAGATCCTCGAAAAATACGTCGCAGGCATGCAGCTCACCGGAACGGAAATTAAATCCCTGCGGCAGGGCAGGGCAAGCCTGGCGGACTCCTATTGTTACTTCGTAAAGAACGAACTCTGGATCAAGAACATGCGGATCTCTGAATACGAGCACGGCAGCCATTACAACCACGATCCGTACCGGGACCGCAAACTGCTGATGAACCGGAAGGAATTGAACAAGCTGGAAAAGCAGACCCGGGAAAAAGGACTTACCATCATCGCCCTGCGCGTTTTCATCAACGAGAAGGGACTGGCCAAGACCGAAATCGCCCTGGCCCGGGGAAAAAAGAAGTACGACAAGCGCGAGGCCATCAAGCAGAAAGACCTGAGGCGGGATATGGAACGCCTGGGCAGGGTAAAATAAGCCGGGAACGCTTTACTGCGCGAAAAAGAAGTTGATGACCCGGTAAACTTCCTCCGTGTCCATGAAGGACTGGTAATCAAAGAAATCATCGATCGCCAGGAGCAGCTCGTCGAAGCTGAGGTACCCGTCTTGGTCGCCGTCCAGGACATGGAATTTCTCGGGCAGGTCGGCCAGGGTCATCCGCTGCTGGGCCTCATGCCGTGCGATGTACAGGGCCAGGTCACACCGCGGGACGGCATCGGGTGTGGCCAGCAGGCGTATGAGCTCATCTTCCCCGATCTCAACCCCGTTGTCATCGACGATTGCGCCCGGGGGAGAGTCTTCCCGGTCCAGGTAATCGGGCACCCCGTCCTCGTCGAAGTCCAGCGGGCAACCAAGGGTATCCACCTCCGCTCCTGCCGGGGTCTCCGGACATTCATCCGAGCCGTTCAGCACCCCGTCGTTGTCGTCGTCATCGAACAGGAGATAATCGAAGTCGTCGAGTTCGGCAAACAATAGCTCCTCTATCCGGGTCTTGGGCTCCGAGAACAGGTCCAGGTGCAGGCTGAGGTAGGTGAACATTAAATGGTCGTTGGCTTTGTTGCCGACAATGCCCTGTCCCTCCGAGCTCACGTTGTCGATCAGGTCCGTGAAACTCAGGTGGAAGGAGGTGCCCAGGCGGAATTTCAGCCGGGAACTCACATTGAAGTCAATCCCGGCATCGAAGGGGACGGCAAAGCTGAACTGGCTGTAGTTGCCCAGGCCGTAGAGGTCCGCCTCCCTCAGGTCGGTTTCATAAATCCAGTCCCGCATCAGCACCCGGTTGAAAACATTCTTGGGATCCTCCTGGGGCATGTCCCGTATGGTCCCGTCCGACCAGTAATGGTAAGCGTCCATCCCCCGGTACAGGTCGCCCTTGGCGCTGAACATGAAGGGTTCAAAGCCCACCGAAAGAAAGGGTTTGACGACGGGGGACTCCCTCTTGATCAGGTGTCCGAAATTGTATTCGAGGTTTACGCCGAAGGCGGTGATGTTGGAATTGAAGTTCAGGTTCCGTTCCACGTCGCTCAGGGAACGCTCGTTCCCGGTAACCTCACCGTAGAGCAGGAAAAAATTGACTACAAAGGTCCTTTTCCGGTCGAAGGGAGGCGAGGAAACGTTGATGCGGAACCCGTATTTATCGGTAAAGGGAGTATTAAATGAGTTGTTGACGTCACCGAAAAAATGCATGGTCCCGGCAGCCAACCCAATCACGGGCATGTAGGTGGGGTTTTCCACGGTCACCTCCCTGATCAGCAAGGAATCGAAGTCGATCTCCTGGGAAAAGGCATCCCGTTCCGGCAGCAGCGCCGCCAGCAATAACATGCCCGCTATGAGATGCCTGGTCCGCATTTAAAGATCATTTGCCCCCGGTGGCCTGGAGGGCATCCATGATGTCGATCCTTTTACCGTTCCTGTAGGGCACGATAAAGGCCCCCTCGATCCCCCGCGAGAGAGCGTTATTCTTGAATTCCCGGGCCTGCCCGTAGGTCGGGAAGGAACCGGCCGTGTACTTATACAAACCCTGGTGCTGTTCCACCAGAACGGGCCTGGAAAGCCGGTAGGGGGCAAAAGCCCTCCCGGCATCCTGGAGATGCCTCATCGCGGCCAGCTGAACCCGGAAATATACCCCGTCGTAAACCGGCAGCAGCTGGGCAGGGGGAATCTTTGAGGAAGCGGCAGCCGGGGCGGTCCTGCGGTCTTCGACCGGGGACTTCACCGTTTCGACCTTTTTCTCTCCCGTCCCGGTAACCGGCACACTCGTTCCTTTATCGATGGCCGCCACAACGGCCGCCATGCTGCTTTCATTCACCGTCGAAAGGTCAAGGTCCTTCTGGACCACGTCGACCTCTACGTTCCGCCCCTCCATGATATAGGAAAGCACACCGGTGATCTTAACATCGTCCAGGGATTTACCCGGTTCCGGTATCAGCCGGTAGGAGATCTTGAAACCGGGGGCCTCCGGCAGGTTCATCCACACGAACTTGGCTATCCCGTCCTTGAAGGTAAAGAGTCCGTCGTTGGACTCCATGCTTCTTGCCTCGAAACCCGGCGGTACGGTTTCCTCGATCTTCGCAAAACGGTTCATATCCTTCTTGTATACCAGCAAATGGACCATGATGTCGTTCCCCGTACTGGATACGTACGGGGTCTGTCGGATGCAGCTTACCTCGATCCCGGAGGTCATGGTCGCCTTCTCACTGGCCATCACGGATGCAAAGCTGGCAATCTCAACCTGTTTATCCGCCGGGACGTCCGGCGAAGGTGCAACGTTGATCACGGCCCTGTCGACGGCGATCGACTTTCGTTCGTTGTTCTCCACGTATGAGAATTCACCGGCAAGATTAAGAGTTCCCTTCAGGCGCTCGTGCACCTTCACCCTGTAGGTGATGCCCAGTTTGGGCTCTGGCGGCAATTTCAGCCAGATGAAGCGTACCCTCTGGTTGTCGAAGCTGAAATCTGCGGACCCCGAGTTGTCCTGAACGGCCGTAAATCCTGCAGGAAGCTCCTGCTGGAACCTGGAAAATTCCTCCAGGTTTCCCTTGTCGATATCGACGGTGACCAGGAATTCCTGCCCGGCCGTCACCTCGGCGGGTGCGTTCATGCTGACCGTAACCGCATCCTGTGCGGACAGGGCCAGGGTGCCCAGGGCAAGCACGGAAAGGGCGTACAGTGATTTAATCATAAGATTATCAATCTTTTACAATGAACTACCCCGGGGCAGAGCCCCGAAGTATCAAAATAATTTCAGTTGTCCT
>CAZNQG010000101.1:0-12048 GCA_964575235.1 uncultured Bacteroides sp. | reverse complement strand
ATTCAATTACCTGATCTCCTGTGCCCCGAACGCGGTACTGTACACCAACGGTGACAACGACACCTTCCCGCTCTGGTACGCCCAGGAAGTGGAAGGCATTCGCACCGATGTTCGTATCATCAACCTGATGCTTTTCAACACGGAATGGTACATTGACCAGATGACGCGGCAGGCATACGATTCCGATCCCATTCCCATGAGCCTTCCACCGGCAAAATACCAGGACGGTACGAACAACATCGTCTACATGTTTGACCGCATCGACCATTACGTCAATTTGAAGGAAATCATCGGCTTTGTGGCCAGCAATGATCCCAGGACCAAGTTTAACCCCCAGCCGGGAATTGTCCTGGATTACATTCCATCCAAGAAGTTTTACATCCCGGTCGACAAGGGGAAAGTCCTTCGCAACGGAACGGTGGCCCTGAAAGACTCCGCCCTTATCCTGAACCGTGTTGAATGGTCTCTGGGCAAGAGCAACGTGCTGAAAAACGAGCTCATGCAGCTGGATATCCTGGCAACGACGGATTGGGACAGGCCCATTTATTTCGTTGCGGCGGGAAGCGAGGGGGCCCTGAATCTGGAGCCGTATTTCCAGTTGGAGGGACTTGCCTACCGGCTTGTTCCGATTCAGACACCCGGCCGTAATTTCATGACTTACGGGAGGATCGATGTGGATACCCTCTACGACCGCCTGATGAATACATTCCGCTATGGCCGTATGGAGCAACCCGACGTTTATCTGGATTATTACAACATCCGTACCCTGTCGGTGATCAAGCTACGGAACAATTTCACCAGGCTTGCCAATGAACTGATCGCCGTCAACCGGATGGATTCGGCAGCGCTTGTGCTTGACCGCTGCATGGAGCTCATGCCCCACCCGAAAGTACCATACGATGCCTTCGTGGCACCGATCTCGGAGGCATATTTCCGCTGCGGTCAGAAGGAAAAGGGAATGGCCGTGATGAGGCAGCATGTTGACCTCCTGCTCGAGGACCTTGCCTACTATTACGATCTTACCCCGGAACAACGCCAAACGCTGGATTACGATATCAGGCTTTCCCTGCAGTTGTTACAGGAATACAATGGGATTGCTACGGATTTTTCAGTGGATGACATGGTCCTGGAGATCGGCGACCAGTTCAATAATTATTACCAGCGCTATCTGCAGGAAAGAAGGTAATTCATCCCGGGCCCTATTTTTCCCTTTTCATCAGGTCTCCCGCAAAATCGGCCAGGGGTGTTTTCCGTTCGGCAGGGGCTGTAACCCGGTCCAGGTATTTCAACGCCTTTTCGTAATATGTGGAAGCCAGTTCGGAGGATATCCGGTCCAGCTCCAGGGAAGTGAAGATTTGCGTTACCCGCTTTACCTTGGCTGATGGATCGAATTCCCTCCTGCCCAGCCAGTCCTCCAACTCCTTACGGACCTTCCCCTGTGAAAGCTCCAGTGCCTTGATCAGCAGGTAGGTTTTCTTGTTGGTTAAAATATCGTTGCCGATTTTCTTGCCGAAGATCTTCGGATCCCCGTAAACGTCGAGGTAATCGTCGCGGATCTGGAAGGCAATTCCGAGGTTGCGGCCAAATTCGTACATCAGGTCGGCCTCCAGCAGGTCGGTCCCACCCGCAACGGCGCCTGCTTTAAGGCAGGCGGCTACAAGGACCGCCGTTTTCAGCTCGATCATTTTTAAATATTCATCCACACTGACATCCATGCGGGATTCAAAATTCATATCCCATTGTTGTCCCTCGCAAACCTGCAGGGCGGTGGTGGTGAAGACAAGCAGCAGTTCCCTGAGGTGTTCATCCTCCGATTCGGCCAGGATCCGGAACGAAAGGATCGACATGGCATCGCCCGACAGGATGGCGATGTTGGGGTTCCATTTACGATGCACCGTTTCCCGGCCCCTTCTCATCTCCGAGTTGTCCATCAAATCGTCGTGCAGGAGGGTGAAATTATGAAAGACTTCCATGGCCAGGGCCGGTTTGACGGCACGATGGATTGCATCGCTGAAAACACTGCAGGCCATAAGGGTCAGGGCGGGCCGAATGCGCTTCCCCCCGAGGGTCAGTATGTAGCGTAACGGATCGTAAAGTTCGGCCGGGGAACTGTCGAAAGGATACTTCTCCAGCTCGTTGTTCACAATCTGCTGTGCTTTCTCAAAATCCAACATGATCCCTTAAAATTAGGATAAAATCGTCTCATTCCAAACACTTTAAAATCTCTCCCTGTCCGGGCCTCTCCAAATCAGGGGACGCATCTCCGGGTATTTCTTTTTTTCCTATTTTTACGCCCAATATCCGGCCCCATCTTTGCAGGGTAGCTAAAAAAGGGTTCTTATGAGGATTCACTTGTTTTTTATCATGATGCTTGCCGCAATGGCCGCTGCGGTAAATGCTGCAGGTTACGAGATCGGAATATCCCTTCCTTCGTTTGCGAACGATACGGTAATCCTGGGCCACCGCTTCAACGCCAGCTTCATTCCCAAGGACACGGTCATACTGGACAACCGGGGGAAAGGAGTGTTCGAGGGCGGAGAGGAACTCCCGCAGGGAATGTATCTGGTCTACCTGCCGGATGAATCCTTTTTCGACCTGCTGATCGGCGAGGATCAGTTCTTTTCGTTCGAGAACGATACTTCCGACTTCGTGGCCAATATGAAGATCAAGGATTCCCGGGAAAACCAGACATTCTACGATTATCAGAAATACATATCGAAAAACCGGGAAAAGGCCATGGCCCTGCAATCGAAAATGTCGAATGCCGGCACTGCTGCGGACTCCCTGGCCGCCAGAGAGGAGCTCAACGAACTCAATGCCGCGGTCCAGGTTCATATCGATGAGCTGATCCGGGAGAACCGCGATAATTTTTTCGGCGTTTTCCTGCGCGCCCTCCAGGAGGTGAAGGTTCCGGACCCTCCCCTGGATGAGAACGGAAAGCCCCTGGATCCTGCTTTCCAATACCACTACTATAAGGCCCATTATTTCGACAATTTCGATATTTCCGATGTCCGTCTGCTCCGCACACCTTTTTATGAGCAGAAAATAATGACCTACATCGACAAGGTCGCATTCCAGCATCCCGATTCGCTGATCCTGGAATGCGATATGCTGATTGAGGCATCCCGCTCGGACCCGCAGCTTTTCAGGTACATGCTCATCACTCTCTTCAACCATTATGCAAAAAGCCAGATCATGGGAATGGACAAGGTATACCTTCACATTGCCGAAGCCTATTACATCCCCGAGGCCGAATGGAGCGATCCTAAATTCATAGCCGAGCTGAAGGAAAGGGTTGGAAAACTTAAACCTACCCAGATCGGGATCAAGGCAACCGACATACAGCTGGTGAACGTTCCTGCGGAGCATTTCATCAGTGCGGCGGATAACGAAGATCTTAAGAAAAACCCCTATGTGGGCACTTTTTTCCATCTCTATGATGTCAAGTCAAAGTTCACCATCCTTTATTTCTGGGAGGTGGACTGCGGGTTCTGCAAGAAAGCAACCCCCGTGCTGTATGAGGTATACGAGCGCCTGAAGGACAAAGGCGTGGAGGTGATTGCCGTCAGCACCCTGGGAGGGGAGGAAGGGAAGGTCAAATGGATCAATTACATCAATGAGAATGGTTTCTACGACTGGACGAATGCCTGGAATCCATACGACTTTACGTTCAAGACCATCTACGATGTTGCGACCACCCCGCAGCTTTTCTTACTGGACGAGGAAAAGAAGATCATAGCCAAACGGATTGCACCCGAACAGGCGGAAAAAATCATAGAATCCTTCCTGGAAAACGAATCCAATTAAAGATGACGGACGGTAAGAAGATGAAGTTGGTGCTGGAGGATGGGTCCGAGTTCCGTGGTGTCTCCTTCGGCAGCCATCGCTCCATTTCCGGGGAGGTGGTGTTCAATACCGCGATGACCGGTTACCCCGAGAGCCTGACCGATCCCTCCTACAAGGGACAGATCCTGGTGCTCACCTACCCCCTGATCGGGAATTACGGGGTGCCCGGTGAAAGCATAGAGGAAAATCTGTTCAAGCATTTTGAATCGGACCGCCTCCACATCTCCGGTCTGATCGTTTCGGATTATTCCGTTGAATATTCCCACTGGAATGCCAGCCGCAGCCTGGGTGACTGGCTCAAGCAGCATAATGTCCCCGGCATTTTCGGCATCGATACCCGTTACCTTACAAAGATCCTTCGCGAAAAGGGAACCATGCTCGGAAAGGTTCTCGTCGAGGGGGAGGATGTCGAACTGTACGATCCCAACCAGGACAACCTGGTCGCCCATGTCAGCATCCGCCAAAAGGAGATCTACGGAAGCGGCAAACACAGAATTCTTCTGATCGACTGCGGGGTTAAATACAACATCATCCGTTACCTGCTCGAGCGTGACACGACCGTCGTACGGGTGCCCTGGGATTACGATTTCCTCGACGAGGAATACGATGGACTTTTCATCTCCAACGGTCCGGGCGATCCGAAGCAATGCCGTGAAACCGTCCGGAACCTTGGCAGGGCATTCGGGCAGGACCGCCCGATCATGGGCATCTGCCTGGGTAACCAGCTGATGGCCCTGGCCGCCGGGGCGGATACCTACAAGCTTAAGTACGGCCACCGGAGCCACAATCAGCCGGTGCTCCAGGTGGGGACCGAGAGGGCTTACATCACTTCACAGAATCACGGGTTTGCGATCAACAACCAGACCCTGACGGCGGAGTGGAAGCCGTATTTCATCAATCTGAACGACCAGACCAACGAGGGGATGATACACCAGACCAAGCCCTTCTTTTCCACCCAGTTTCACCCGGAGGCTTCGGGCGGCCCGATGGATACCGACTTTCTTTTCGACCAGTTTATCGAAAAGATCGAAGCATCACATTAACGGCATTGACCCTGATGGTTTTCGCCCGCTCCGGTCGTCTGTTCTCAAACCAGCATCCAGGGCTTTTTACCGCCCGGATTAAAAAACGGCCCTGAGGGAAAAAATAAAATTCCTTCCCGGTCCCGAGATCCCGGAACTGTATGGCCGGTATCTCCGGTCCGTCAGGTTTTCGACCCCGGCGCTTACCATGAAATGCCCCGTAAGCTGGTAACGGGCCTTTACATTGACCGTGTACCAGGAAGGCGAGTAGTTATTCCCGCCCGCGTCCTTGGCATAGATCTCATCCTTGCCGAGTTCTTCCACAGGCATGTCTTCCGGCTTTCGCTCACCCTGGTAACAGGCATAAAGCTGTAGATTCAGCTTGTCGGCCTGGAAGGTCAGGCGTGAAATGCCGAAAAGGGGAGCTGCATGTCTCAACGTACTGGTCGATCCGTCATCCAGCTCCTCCTTGCCGGACTGGTAATTCAGATCCGTCGAAAAGCTGAATCCTTTCGGGAATTTTACCTCCAACCCGGCCTGGACGCCCAGTACATATGCCATGGCTGCATTTTGAATGGCCTGCACCTTGCTCATTTCGCCCTGGTAAAGGATGCTATCCCGCCCTCCCAGCTGGAAATCCCTTCGAACCATGGCATTTTGCAGATAAGTGTAGTATCCGTTAAGATCGAGTTTTACCCGTTCGTAAAATACCTTCGCCAGTCCCAGGTTGATGTTCCAGGCATATTCTGCATGCAGCTCGGGATTAGGAACGGTCGCGGCCCCGGGCTCGGAATCAAATACCTTCCCAAGATCATCCACGTTGGGTGAACGGAAGGCCGTCCCCAGGTTAAGACTTACGATCCAGCTTTCCGAAAGCCGGTAAATCCCTCCCAGGCTTCCCGTCAGGGCTCCATGGTTGATGTTTGCACGGGTGAACGGGAAAGGATAAAACGTCGTATCGAAATCCGACTCCAGCATGTACCGGTTGTAGCGCAGACCTGCAAGAAGGTTGAAACGATCGGTCAATCCGACCTGATCCTCGAGGTAAACCGCGACGGAGCTCCATGCCGACCGGGGATAGCGGGAAGGCCCCCTGGTTTCGCTCCCGGAAGAGATGTCGGTAAGCATCCCGGTCGAGCTCACGTCATCCCTGATGTATTCAAGGCCATAGAACAGCGTGTTCCGGGTGCCGGTTGATTTCACAAAATCAAGGTTTGCCGAATAAGCCTTCACCTTATCGGTCTGGGTATTGCGCTCATCATCACCCAGGGAACGGCTGATGCGGCTTTCCTCGAAGGATTGGAATGCCAGACGCAGGGTCAGCTGATCGTAAACCGGGTTTCCGCCATAATGTGTTACCTCAAGGTTGTTCAACATCCAGAGCTGGGGACCGTAATCCCATTCGGCATATCTTGGAAGTCCGTTCCGTACCCGGTTGTGCCGGTCATACCTGCCGTATGCAGATGTTTCCGAGTAGTGAAACCCATACTGGAGATCCCAGTTCTCGTTTGGCCTGTACCGGAGCTTCTGCATCAGGTTGATCTGGGAATAGGCCGACGGGATCTGCAGCAGCGGATCATCCTGGGATATGATGCGATCCACACTATCCTGGCATTGAACATAGTATGGCTTCAGATAATCGTCAGGTCCCTTGCTACCCTGACGCAAATGGTCAAAATCCCATGAACTGATGCTCGTTGTCATGGCCCATTTCCCCCATCCGACGTTCACATCCAAATGGCCGGTTCGTTCAGAATTTGCAGAGGAATACCTTGCCACAGCCTTTCCGGTCACCAGGGGTTTATCCGTGAGTGAAAACTGTGGTGCCAGCGTCTGGAAACTCATTACTCCGCCGATGGCATCGCTGCCGTAAATGACCGAACCCGGCCCGAAAAGCACCTCCGTATTCTCGATGGCAAAAGGATCCAGGTTGATCACATTCTGGATGTTCCCGCCGCGGAAAATGGCCGTATTCATACGCACCCCGTCAACGGCATACAACAGGCGGTTGGCGGCAAATCCCCGGATCATGGGACTGCCTCCTCCCTGCTGGCTTTTCTGGATAAAGACCTTCCCGGAAATACCGAGCAGGTCGGCTGCTGTTTGCGGGTTCTGGAAAGCTATTTCCCGGGCCGGTATCGAAATGATCTTTATCGGTATCCGGCTTGAAGTCTGTTTCCAGCGTGTGGCTGAAACCACCACTTCTTCCAGATTCAGGTTCGAGACCTCCATCATAACCTGGAAGGTATCTTCTTCCAGTTCGGCATAGCTTTTAACCACTGTTTTATAACCAACGAAGCGTAATTCTATTTTCTCCGAACCCCTGAAAGCCGTTATATCGGCTTGACCTTTCAGGTTTGTAGTGGCATGCACGTTTGGGGTTTCACTAAGAATGGTGACCAGTCCGATGGGTTCTCCGGTCTCCCGGTCTCTTACGGTTATTGTCTGAGACAGGGCAAGTCCACACAGACCCGAGACCAGCCACAGAACCAAAAATTTCTTCATGGTGGAATGGATTAAGTTAAACGATGAAATCCCGGGCAAAAAGCCCGGAGTTTTAAGGCTGGTTTAACTTAAGCGTGGAGGCGGTTTGGGAGGAGGGATTGCCAGTGAAATGTAAAGATCGATGCAGATGCAGGGTGTGGTGATGGTAAGGCTGGGCGGAACGGAATTCCAGTTGAACAGGTTCGAACAAAAGAGTGATTTGAAATAGGATTGAAGCCGTTCCTGTTTCTCTTTTTTTTGCGGGTCATCGCGAAAGGTTCTTGCAACCAGCTCGGTAATCCTGCGGTTCAGGCTGGTCTCTTCAACGTCCCACCAACACCATAAGTAAAGGGTATCTCCCTTTTCAATGGTTTCGACGACATCGTACATCCGGCGCTTGTATTCAAATTCACCCGGACCTTTCCAGCGGAGTTTCGTGCGGGATTCCTCAATTGAAAATTTCAACAGTAGGAGTTCCTCTCTGCCGAACCCTTTCGTTATCCTGGACCGGACCTCATTCCGGATTGCCGACTTGCGGTACTCAAGCCAGGAAAAGGTTATCAAGGGCGGGACCATCAGGATGAGAAAAAGACTTATGCCTGCAAGACCGTGTATGGAATGGCTGTTCATGCGGCTTCTTTTCATAGCCCGGGCTCTGTGCAGGTATTTATGATCTTCTTGCGTCATGTTACTTTTCCGCCTGGCCTTTCGTCCGGTCCGGATCCACCAGGGATGCAGTTCGGTTTATCCCGTTATGGCCGGAACTCAATTTGAAAATTATACCTGAAATTTACGGAAAATATGGATAACCTGGTCCGGCGTGAACCCGGTATCGGGCGCTATTCCCTTACCTGCCCGTTGCCGTAAATGATGTATTTGGTGGAAGTAAGCTCCTTGAGTCCCATGGGGCCCCTGGCATGGAGTTTCTGGGTGCTGATGCCGATTTCGGCCCCGAACCCGAACTCAAAACCATCCGTAAAGCGCGTGGAGGCATTTACGTAAACCGCTGCAGCATCCACCCGGTCCAGGAATTCCTGCGCGTTGCTGTAATTCCCGGTAAGGATGGCCTCGCTGTGCCCGGTGCCGTAGGTTCGTATGTGACCGATGGCCTCATCCAGGGATGATACCACTTTTACCGAAAGGATCAGGTCCAGGAATTCCGTCGCCCAGTCTTCCCCGCTGGCCGGAACGGCCCCGGGAATGATCCTGCAGGTCCCGGCATCTCCCCGGATCTCAACCCCGCGTTCAAGAAGTTCTTTTCCCGCCGGCTTCAGGAACTTTTCCGCTATCTTTTCGTGTACCAGCAGGCTCTCGGCGGCATTGCACACCCCCGGGCGCTGGGTCTTGGCATTGATGATAATGGCCAGGGCCTTGTCCAGGTCGGCGGATTCGTCCACGTAAATATGGCAGTTGCCCACCCCGGTTTCGATGACCGGCACATGGGAATTTTCGACCACGGTTTGTATCAGTCCCGCTCCCCCCCTGGGAATCAGCAGGTCGAGGTATTCTTTCAGCTTCATCAACGCAACGGCGCTATCCCTGCTGGTGTCCTCCACGAGCTGGAGGCATTCGGTCGGGAACCCGTTCTCCTTCAAAACCTCCTGGATGATTCCTGTTATGGCCAGGTTGGAACGAAAAGCTTCCTTGCCCCCGCGAAGGATAGCCGCGTTCCCGGTTTTCAGGCAGAGTCCGAACACATCGGCGGTAACGTTGGGGCGTGATTCGTATATGATCCCGATCACTCCCATGGGAACCCGTTTCTGTCCGATGGTTAGCCCGTTAGGCCTTTTTTTCATGAACAGCACCTCCCCCACGGGGTCTTCCAGCAGGGCAATGGCTTCGAGTCCCCCGGCCATGGACTCAATCCGTTCCTCCGTCAGCAGGAGCCGGTCCAGAATGGCCCCTTTCAGTCCCCCTTCCCGGGCATTCTGCATATCCTCCCGGTTTGCTTTCAGGATGGAGCCTGCCGAGCTGCGTAGCTTTGCCGCCGCCCCGTTCAGGACCCTGTTTTTTGCGGAGGTGGGGGACTGAGACAGGAAACCGGCAGCCTCCCGCGCTTTCTTCCCTTTTTCAACCAATTCTTCCATTTGCGATTCTTGTTTTATTTGCTCTGTGCTATTGCCATTTTGCGTCAGGGTTTATCCCCGGATACGAAGAGGGTCCCGATCGGTTCTCCTGAAATGACCTTCAGTATGTTCTTCGGGTTCTGCCCGTTGATGATCACCGTGTCGATGCCTTTTTCCCTGCAGATCTTCACGGCCGAAATTTTGGATGCCATGCCCCCCCTGGCAAAGGAGGAGCCTATCCCGCTGGCGTAACGTTCAATCTCTCCGGAGATCTCGTACACCTCCGTGAGGATCCGTGCATCCGGGTTTTGTTTGGGGTCGGCGGAATAGAACCCGTCGATGTCCGACAGGATGATAAGCAGGTCCGCTCCCACCATGAGGGCCACCTTGGCCGAGAGCTGGTCGTTGTCGCCGAACTGGATTTCGAAGGTGGATACGGTATCGTTTTCGTTGATGACCGGAAGGATCTTCATGCTGATCAACTGGTTCAGGGTATTCTGCGCATTGTTAAACCGCACCGGATCATCCATTCCTTCCGGTGTCAGCAAAACCTGAGCCACCATCTGGTTGTACTCATCAAAAAATTTCTGGTAAATCCGGATCAGTTCCACCTGCCCGATGGCGGCCAGTGCCTGGCGTGCCACTAGGTTTTCGGGGGGCTCGTCCATTTTAAGCCGCCCGGCACCGATCCCAATGGCGCCCGATGAAACCAGGACGATCTCCTTCCCGCAGCTCATCAGGTCCGACAGAACCATGCTTAGTTTTTCCAGCCTCGTATAATTGCTTTTCCCGTTCGGAAAAGCCAGGATGGAGGTACCCACCTTTACCACAATTCTTTGCTTCGAGGCCAATGTTTCCCTGTATGCATTCATCATTGCCTAGCCTTCTATCAAGGATTTGAATGCGACATCGATCTTTTCGAAACCGAAGGCATCCATGCGCCGGTTCATTTTATCCAGGATCTCTTCCAGGCACAGGTTGCCTATGCTTCCCTCATGCGTATGTTCGGTACTGCGTTCGGTGGTATAATTTTTATTTCGTATCTGCTGGGCGACGGTCTGGTAGGCTTCCCTGAATGGGACTCCCTTGCTGACCATTTCGTTTACCCTATCCACACTCCCGATGTATTTGTAGGCCGCGTCATCCAGTATGTTTTCGCGGATCTTTACCCGGAGGAGCACTTTCTCCGCCATGCTCATGCAGGAAAGGATTTCCTCAAAGGCCGGGATCAGGTTTTCCTTCAGGACCTGGTAATCCCTGTGGTAACCGCTCGGGAGGTTCGTGATGACCAGGTCGGTTTCAAAGGCGAGGGATTTGATCCGGTTGCATTTCCCGCGGATCAGTTCGAAAACGTCCGGATTTTTCTTATGCGGCATGATGCTGGATCCGGTTGTATACTCCTCGGGAAAGGATATGAAATCAAAATTTTGTCCCATGTAAAGCGTGACATCCAAAGCCAGTCTGGAAAGGGTTCCGGCCAGGGAGGAAAGTGCCTGGGCGGTGATTTTTTCAAGCTTTCCCCTTGCCATCATGGAATGCATGGAATTAAAGCGAAGCGTTTCAAAACCAAGCAAGCGGGTGGTCATTTCACGGTTCAGCGGGATGGATGTTCCAAAGCCAGCCGCCGCTCCCAGCGGGTTCTGGTTCGCAAGCCGGTAGGCTCCCTGGAGGACGATTATGTCATC
Organism: uncultured Bacteroides sp.; assembly: GCA_964575235.1. Lineage (GTDB taxonomy): Bacteria > Bacteroidota > Bacteroidia > Bacteroidales > SM23-62 > SM23-62. The sequence goes on along the minus strand of CAZNQG010000101.1, from coordinate 945 downwards.
GGCCAGGTCCTCCGCATAGGAGCTGAACCACAACCCGAAACTGGAAGGCATGGCCACCTGAAAATGGGTATAACCGGGCAGGGACAGGTCCCGGTAGTCCTTTGCCAGCAGCATCAGGGCGTTAAAAAGGTCTTCCGCCCCGACGGCAATCCTTCGTATCCCGTCGCGTACGAACATGTGCAGGTCCACTGCCACCTGGTCGTTCCGGGAACGGCCCGTATGGACTTTTTTACCGGTATCGCCCAGGCGCTCGGTCAGGATCTTTTCCACCTGTGAATGGACATCCTCAACCCCGCTTTCGATGCGGAACTTCTCCTGATCGATGGCGGCCAGGATGTCCAGGAGTCCGGATTTCAGGTCCTTGCATTCCCGTTCGTTCAGGACTCCTATGGACTGAAGCATTTGTGCATGTGCAAGGGTGCCCAGCGCATCGTAGCGTGCCAGGTGCAGGTCCAGTTCGGGGTCCTTACCGATGGTGAATCTCTCGATCTCCCGGTTGACGGAAACACCCTTTTCCCACAGTTTTTTCATTTTTTCATCCGTTTATTTCAGGAGCCGGTGTCCCCTTGATCCTTCTCCCTCCCAACGGCTCCATAGTTATCATTTCTTATTTTTTCAGTTTCAGCCCGTCGAGCAATTGTATATAGGTGATGATCCCCTGCCGGATTTCATCGACGGTGATAAATTCGTCCGCGGTATGGGATCGCTGCGGGTCTCCCGGGCCGACTTTCAGGGTGCTGAAGGGCATGAGGGACTGGTCCGAGAGGGTCAGGGAACCATAGGCTTCAAGTCCCAGATCAAGACCCCTTAGCACCAGCGGATGGGTTTTCGCGATCTGCGACGGGGCCAGCCGGAAGGACCGGGCCTTCACTTCGCATTCAACGTTTTCCCGTATGGTTTCAAAAACCGTTTGGTTTTCGTAACGTTCGTTCGTTCGTATATCGA
>CAZNQG010000100.1:0-12163 GCA_964575235.1 uncultured Bacteroides sp. | reverse complement strand
GGATTCCAGTCCACATCCATCAGTATGATCGCAGAACGGGCCAAGATCTCGAAAGGCTTATTGTATAATTACTTCGAAAGCAAGGAGGATCTGATCCGTTCCATTATTTACAACGGGATCGACATCCTGGTACGCTTCATCGATCCCAACCGGGACGGTACCCTGACCCGGGAGGAGATGCGGTATTTCCTGGAAGAGATGTTCAGTGCCCTTAAGACGGAATCGAGGTACTGGAGATTATACTTCAATCTGTTTTTCCAGCCCACCGTACTCCGGCTGGTCGAGAAAAGGCTTCTGGTCATGATCAACAATTACCTGAAGATGCTTACCGGTTACTTTGCCTCCACCGGTTCCGAGGACCCGCATACCGATGCGATTTTTTTCGGTGCACTGCTCGATGGTATTTCCTTCCAATTCATGGTCAATCCGGATAAGTTTCCCCTGGAAAAAGTAAAAAACAAACTGATAACCATGTATTGTTAATACACGATCCAATGAAAAAAACCAGCTTCATCGTCGCCATCGCCTTTATGGCTGCTGCACTGAGCGCCCAGGATGCACGCGAAATCGTTAAAAAAGCGGATGATAAGATGCAGGGTGAGGAGACCAGCCAGAGCACCATGACCATGACCATCGTCCGCCCGACCTGGCAACGTGTCATAACATTCAAAAGCTGGACCAAGGGAAGGGATTATTCCCTGGCGCTCATTACCGCGCCGGCCCGGGAAAAAGGCCAGACGTACCTGAAACGAAAAAATGAAATGTGGAACTGGAACCCGACGATCAACCGGCTCATTAAGCTTCCGCCATCCATGATGTCGCAGGGCTGGATGGGCTCTGATTTCACGAACGATGACCTTTTGAAGGAGTCTTCGATTGTGGTGGACTATACCCACAGGATCGTCGGCGAGGAAGAAATCGACGGCTGGGATTGCTATAAAATCGAACTCATCCCGCACGAAGATGCCGCCGTGGTATGGGGCAGGATCCTGAAGTGGATCTCCAAGGAAGAGTATTTGCAGATGAAAAGCGAATATTACGATGAGGACGATTACCTGATAAAGACCGAACTGGCCTATGACATTAAAACCATGGACGGCAGGCTGATACCGTCTAAGTTTGAACTGATCCCGGAAGAAGAGGAAGGCCATAAGACGGTGGTGGTTATGGATGAGATCCTGTTCAATAAACCCATCCCGGATGGTTTCTTTTCACAGCAGAAAATGAAAACGGTCCGGTGAGAAGGACCCCCAAAATTTTTCATCATGAATGATTACCTGAAACTTGCCTGGAGGAACATCTGGAGGAACAAACGCCGGACCCTGATTACCATTGCTTCGGTCTTTTTTGCCCTTCTTTTCTCCCTGGTCATGCGTTCCATGCAAGTCGGCAGCTACGGGCATATGGCAGACGGCATCGTGGAAGCCTATACCGGGTCACTTCAGATCCATTTCAAGGGATACTGGGACGACCCTACACTGGACAATACTTTTAAGAATGATCCGGAGATGTTTCGCAGGATCGACTCGATGGAAAACATCAAGGCCGTGATCCCCAGGCTGGAATCCTTTGCCCTGGCATCAACAGGTGAACAGACCAAGGGCATCATGGTGGTGGGGATCGATCCGGAAAAGGAGCTGGAACTGACCCACCCGGACCGGAAACTGATTGAGGGGGTTTATTTTGACGGTTCCCCGGAAGGGGTACTGGTTTCAAGCCGGCTGGCTGAATTCCTGAACCTCCGGCTCGGGGACACCCTGACAATGCTCAGCACGGGGTACCATGGCGCCAGCGCTGCGGGGATCTTCCCGGTCATCGGAATTTTAAAAATGCCCAATCCGGAGCTCGACCGCCGCATGGTTTTCATGACCCTTCCCTGTGCACAGTATTTTTACGGGACCGGTAACCGTTTGACTTCTCTCGTGATCAACGTGGATAATTCGGACCAGTTAAACAAAACGAAAAAATCGCTGGCCGGCCTGCTGGATGAGGAGATCTTCGAGATCATGGACTGGAAGGAAATGAATCCGGAGCTTGTCCAGCAGATCCAGAGCGACCAGACTGGGGGATTCCTTATGCTGGGAATGCTCTACCTGATCGTCGGGTTCGGGGTGCTCGGAACCCTGATCATGATGACTACCGAAAGGAGAAAGGAATTCGGGGTCATGGTGGCCGTAGGTATGCAAAAACGGCGGCTCGGGCTCATCCTGACCATCGAAATGCTGATGATGGGATTCATCGGTGCAGTATCGGGGATCATCGGCAGCCTGCCCGTCATCGGGTATCTGGTACAACATCCCATCCGGTTTACCGGTGAATATGCCGAACTGTTCGAAGCCTATGGTTTTGAGCCCATCATGCCGGCGGAATTCGATGTTACCTATTTCATCGGCCAGTCGGCGGTGGTCCTGCTGATCTTCATCCTGGCGATCATATATCCGGTCAACTCCGTAATGAGACTGAAAGAAATCAATGCCTTGCGCGCCTGAATCAAACCCATAAAAACCCATCAAGATGATCTGGTCAATAGCATGGAAGAACATATGGCGGAACAAAACCCGCTCGCTGGTGGTCATTGTGGCCTTTACCCTGGGCATATTCGGCGGGGTATACATGGTCGCTTTTTTCTACGGCATGATGGATTCGAGGGTCAAGCTGGCCATCGGCAATGAATCCTCTCATATCCAGATACACAATCCCAAATATCTCGAAAACAATGAACTGAAATACGTCATCGACGATGCTCCGCGTCTCGTGGCCCAGATCGAGCAGATCCCGCAGGTGAAAGCGGTATCCGCACGGGTTAAGGTAATGGGTATGGCCAGCACTTCGGGTAATGCTTCCGGAGTTATGATCAACGGGGTGGATGTCGACCACGAACGGCAGGTTACGGGGATCGACGAATCCATTGTCCGCAACGGAGGATCCTTTTTCAACGGGGATGGACGTAAACCCGTTGTAATCGGTGAAAAACTGGCGAAAACCCTCAAGCTTACTTACTATGAACTCCTGCCGGAGGACATGTCCCTGCTCGCCGAAAGAAGGAAGTTCCGGAACACCGTTCCCCTGCTGGATTCCCTGGGCGGGAAATCCTTTCGTACCGAAGAGGAATTCGACCATGCCCTGGCAGCCCTGTTCGGCTCAAAAGAAGCGGAAAGAATCTCCTTTCGTGTCAAAGAAGCGGCCATTAAGTACCGGCTTAAAAGGAAGATCGTATTAAGTTTCCAGGCTCTGGATGGGAACATCGCATACGATGCCTTCCGGGTGGTCGGGGTGTACAAAACCGGAAACTCTGTTTTTGACGGAATGAACCTGTTCGTTCGCAGTTCCGATATCGCCCCCGTCGCCGAAGTGCAACCCGGCCAGGTAAACCAGATCGCCATCCTGTTGAATTCGGTGAGCGATGATGAACCGGTTGCCGGGCAGGTAAAAAAAATAGTCCCGGAACTGGACGTCCAGACCTGGGACCAGATCATGCCGGAAGCCGCGATGTATTCGGAGGCCATGAATTATTACCTCTTTGTGTTCCTGGTGATCATTCTCCTTGCCCTGGGTTTCGGGATCGTCAACACCATGCTCATGGCCGTGCTCGAAAGGGTCAAGGAACTCGGCATGCTGATGGCGATCGGCATGAACCGGCGAAGGATTTTCCGTATGATCATGCTTGAAACCATTTTCCTGGGGCTAACGGGTGCCATAGTCGGTGCGGTGCTCTGTTACCTGCTGGTCTGGCTGACCGGTAAAACCGGTGTGGATCTTTCGGCGCTCTACAAGGAGGGATTCGAAGCCATTGGTTTCTCCGCAATGGTTTACCCCACCATCGGCTGGGAATCGTTCCTGGAGATCCTGTTCATGGTGATCCTGACCGGCATACTTGCATCGATTTACCCGGCAAGAAAAGCCTTGAAACTGAATCCGGCAGAAGCCCTCCGGGTGGATATGTAATACCCTTATAATGCATATAACTTCACGATCATGAAAGTAATTGAAATCAAGAACCTGCATAAGATCTACAACGATTCAGAACACGAAGTGCATGCCGTGCAGGGCATGGACCTCACGTTTGAGGAAGGTGAATTTGCAGCCATTGCCGGTCCCTCCGGCTGCGGTAAGACCACCCTTTTAAATATGCTGGGGGGACTGGATAATCCCACCAGCGGGGAAGTCTTTGTCGGAGGTACCAACATCAGTACGCTTAAATCATCCGAACGCATCAACTTCAGGCTGAACAATATAGGCTTCGTATTCCAGGCATACAACCTGATCCCGGTCCTTACAGCCAAGGAAAACATTGAATTCATCATGCATCTTCAGGGCAGATCGAAGGCGGAACGGGATGCCCGGACCATGGAATTGCTGAAGGCCGTGGGACTGGCAGACCGTATCAACAGCAGGCCATCAAAGCTTTCGGGGGGACAGCAGCAACGGGTTGCCGTTGCCAGGGCCCTGGCCTCCAAACCCAAATTCATCCTGGCCGATGAACCCACGGCAAACCTTGATTCAAAAGCCACGGAGAATCTCCTGGATATCATGGAAAAACTGAACCGGGAGGAAAACATCACCTTTATCTTTGCCACACACGATGCCCGTGTTATGAAAAAAGCCAGGCGTGTGGTCACACTCGAAGACGGAAAAGTGCTCAAAGACGAGGTAAAATAAAGACTCCATGCACCGGATCCTGACATATGCCCTTTGCCTGTTCCTTCTGCCGTTCAGCAGCATTGCACAGAAGAATGCTCATTCCTTTGAACTCCAGGGGTACCTGACAAACATGCAGTCCGTCATGTTTGAAAAACCGGATGAAGTCTGGATCATAGACAACCTGTTCCACAACCGTCTTAATTTCTTCTGGTACGGGGGGGATCATTTCAGCGGGACCATTCAGCTGCGCAACCGGCTGATGTACGGGCAGACCATGCAGTTGGTACCCTCCTATGCCGATGCCATTGCCGGGGATATGGGCTGGGTGGACCTGTCCTTCAATCTTCTGAGCGGAAGGTCTTATCTGCTGAATGCTGCATTCGACCGAATATGGGTTCAGTATACGGTGGGTTCTTTCGCAGCGACGGCAGGCAGGCAGCGGATTAACTGGGGACAAACATTCGTCTGGAACGTGAACGATATTTTCAACGCCTATTCTTACTTTGATTTCGATTATGAAGAGCGTCCCGGTTCGGATGCCCTGAGGTTGCAGTTCTACCCAAATTATACCTCGAGCATTGAAATCGCTGCCAAGATCGACAGCGCCAACAGCATTACCGCCGCAGCCCGGTACCGGTTCAACGTTTTGTCGTACGACATTCAGTTTCTTGCCGGCCTGCTGCAGGAGGACGATTATGTTGGGGGACTAGGCTGGTCGGGGAACATCGGCGGGGCGGGTTTCCGTGGCGAGGCAAGCTATTTCCATCCGGTTAAAAACCCGAGCGATACCTCCGGTATGTTCATGTTTTCGGTCGGCATCGAATATGTGTTCTCCAATTCCCTTATGTTGCAGGGGGAATACCTGTACTCCAGCCATCCCCTGAGTTCTTCCCTCGGATTCCTGGATTTTTATACCGGTCCCCTGACGGTCAAGCAGCTTGCCTTTACGGACCATACGATCTTTGCCTCCGGTTCCTACCCCGTCACACCCCTGTTTACGGCAAGCCTGGCCGGCATGTACTTCCCGGAAATGAAGGGATTTTTTGCCGGCCCGAGCCTGGGCTACAACATCATGGATAACCTGGACCTTGGATTTTTCCTCCAATATTTCAACGCAGAAACGACGAATCCTCTGAACGGTGCAGTTTCCCGCCAGAAGCTCAGCCTTCTTTTCCTGCGCCTGAAGTGGAATTTTTAATCCTTCGCTCTCTCAAAGCAGTACGACCCGTTGGTGCATAACCCTGATGCTAGTCCGGGATTTTGTAACTTTCAGGATAAAACAATCCGACATGAGTAAAAACGATTCAACCCGGGCAATGCACCCGGAAAATCCAGGGGATCACCTCCTGATAGTCTGGACCAGCGGGGATCCCGAAGTTGCCCGTAAAATGGTCTTCATGTATGCATTCAATTCCAGGGATAAGGGTTGGTGGGACCGGGTAACTATACTGGTATGGGGACCATCCGCTAAATTGACCAGCCAGGATGAAATCATACAGGAATCCCTGAAACAGATGCAGGAGGCGGGTGTAGAATTAATGGCCTGCAAGGCATGTGCGGACCTTTACGGTGTCGGTCCCGCACTGGAAGCGCTGGGTATCGAGGTCCGTTATTCCGGAAGCTATCTTACCGATTGCCTGAAATCAGGACAAAGGATCATCTGCTTCTGAGATTCCTGCCGTCTTCCTTACCCGCTCGTCGGGAAGACTAATTTTTCTTATCTTTGCCTCCGTTTTTTCCGAATGTGAAAGGATTGCATTTCATATTTTCCACACTGGCTCTGGTGGTGCACACCGGGCTGTGCCAGGTCCCGGACCCCGTGCTAGCCTGGATTGAACGCGGGGACGTTGAGAAAATTGAAGAATACTTGACGGACCGGGACATCAACGACCCGGTAGGGGAAACCGGCATGCCATTGTTGATCCACGCCATACAGAGAGGCGACGCAGCAACAACGGCATGGCTGGTTAACCGGGGAGCAGACGTTAATCTGGACGTGGATGGAATTACCCCGCTGATGTACGCCGCGGGTATGGATGAGGTTCGCAAGGTTGACGTTCTTCTCGAAGCGGGCTCGGAACTGGAAGCCCGGGATCCGGAAGGGAATACAGCTCTTTACTATGCCGCCAGAAACGGGAACATCAGGATCACAAAATACCTGGTCAAGAGGGGAGCCGATCTGTTTCATAAGAACGACCGATGGCTAACTGCTTATGATATGGCCGTTCGGCACGCTCAGACGGATATAGCAAATTACCTCCGCTTCCAGGCCGAAAAGTCCCTTCCTGACCTTCTGGATGGCCCTTACGTGAAGTGGCAGGGCAAGCGGAAAATAAAAGCCATGTACCTGGTACATGAATCCAAATCCCAGATCACCCGCAGGTCGGTTGCCCGCTTCAAGGCGGATTCGGATCCCTGGCTTATGAAAGGTTTTTCGGGCGATACGCTGTATTATCTGATCCATAAAAAAAGTGCGATCCTGCCCGACAGCATGGAGAATGCGGCGAAGATCATGGTGATGGGAGATATTCACGGAGGCTACGACAGCCTGGTAAAATTCCTTCGGGCGAACGGGGTGATGGATGAATTTCTTCACTGGACATGGGGCCGGGATCATCTGGTTTTTGTCGGGGATATCTTCGACCGCGGTGACAAGGTTACCGAGTCCCTGTGGCTCATATACCGGCTGGAAAACGAGGCCTCCCTGGCCGGAGGAGGCGTGCATCTGATTCTGGGAAACCATGAGATCATGGTGCTTTCAGGTCAAACGGATTACATATCGGATAAATACCTCCTGATGACTTCGAGGCTGAATGTTGATTATCCATACTTGTTCAATAAACGGACCGTACTGGGCCAGTGGCTGCGAACCAAACATACCATCGAAAGGATCAACGGGCACCTTTTTGTACATGCCGGCCTGTCCCCGGAACTGGTTAAGTCTGGACTGAGCATAGGGGAAATCAACGATCACGTCCGTTATTTCCTGAACCACCCCGATAGAAAGGTGAACGGTGAAGTGAGGCGCAGCACCCTTATGGGATCCAACGGTCCATTCTGGTACCGGGGTTTCCTGGAGGGAAACCATGAATACGCCCACCTGCCTGAAAAGGATTTTGAAAAAATCCTGGACCATTTCAAAGCCCGCTACGTATTCATTGGCCATACCAACGTCAAGCAGGTTACATCCATTTATGATAATCGGGTTTTTGCCATCGATGTTCCCTTCTATACCTACGGGTTTCCGATACAGGGATTGTTGCTCGAAGGAAATGATATCTACCTGCTGAATGCCTCAGCTGTTAAAAGGCGAATCCGGTAATTATTTTTATCTTAACCGGGTATTCTCAGCCGGATATCTCACAGGATCCCTTTCCTCAGGCATCGTGATTTTCTCATGCCCCTTGAATTATCAACCCTGTGAACGATGAAATCCATAGCATCTGTTGAACGTCTTAGTTCCCTTCTTCTGGCGGGTTTTCTGCCGGTAACCGGAATTGCATCGGCACAGGATCCGTCCCTGCCATCCTCGCTTTTCTTGGAACCGGACCACCCTCTGGCAATTACCCTCACCATGGATTTTCGCAGGATTCTTCGCGATGTCGGCGATGCTTCCAGGGAACATTCTGCCCTCCTGTGTTACCGGTCCGAAGAAGACGATACCGTGACGGTTCCGGTTCAGGTGCGGGTCCGTCTTCTTGATAAGATCATACAGGGTGACGTTCAGAAGCAAGAGGTCAAAACCGTAGAAAACATCTTCCGGGGGAATGGTACCAAGCCTGAAACCCATGTTTTCTTCCGGTTCTTTGACGCCTGAGAAGGATTTTCTTATAATTTTGGTACTCCACCAAATGCACTTTTCATCATGCGATTTACCATCCTGAGCTTTTTGTTGCTTTTCATGCATGGGATCGGATTGTTGGTATTCGGCCAAAAGAACTGGATCGAATTCCGGGAGTTCGAACTGGAAAACGGCCTGCATGTGATCCTGCACCGGGATAACAGTACTCCCATCGTGGCGATCGACATAACCTACCACGTGGGTTCCAAAAACGAACAACCCGACCGGACCGGTTTCGCCCATTTTTTCGAGCATCTTATGTTCGAGGGTTCCGAGTACATCCGCAGGGGGGAGTTCGATAATTATGTACAGAATGCAGGGGGTATCAACAACGCCGGTACTTCCTTCGATTACACCGTGTATTACGAAATCCTTCCTTCCAACCAGCTTGATCTTGGTTTGTGGCTGGAATCCGAACGCCTGCTGCACCTTCGCATTGACAGCGTTGGCGTAGAAACCCAGCGAAGTGTGATCAAGGAGGAGCGCCGCGAAAGATACGACAACCAGCCCTATATGTCGTTCATGGAAGAGGTCTTTTACAGTGCTTTCCGGGAACATCCTTACCATTGGGTACCCATCGGCAATATACAGTACATAGATGAAGCAAGGCTCAAGGAATTCATCGCATTCCACGAACATTTTTACGTACCCGAAAATGCAGTGCTCGTTATTGCCGGGGACATCGACTACGAGCATGCGGCAAAAAGGGTAAGGGATTACTTCGGCGACATCCCCCGGGGCGGTCATGAGATCTACCGGCCGGATGTCCAGGAGCCGCCCCCCACGGAAGAAATCCGGAGGACCGTCTACGATAACATCCAGCTTCCTGCCGTGTTCGCGGCCTACCGCATACCCGGAATGCGTGATCCGGATACTTACGCCCTGGGCATGTTGCAAACCCTTCTGGCCGGTGGTGAGAGCTCAAGGCTCTATAAGTCCCTTGTGGATAATCAACAGCTAGCCCTTCAGACCGGTGCTTTTCCATATTCCCTGGAGGATGGGGGATTGTTCATTTTTTTCGGCCTGGCCAACATGGGCGTCTCGCTTGATGACCTGGAGGATGCCATCTATGCAGAGATCCGGAAGGTCATGGAAGAGGGTCTTACCGAACGGGAATTCCAGAAACTACAGAACCAGACGGAGAACGATTTTATCAGCCAGAACACAACCATGGCAGGAATCTCCCAAAACCTGGCCAGTTATTATACGTTCTTCGGCGACCCTGGCCTGATCAATACCCAGATCAACCGGTACCTTGCGGTAACGCCCGAGCAGATCGTAGGGGTTGCAGAAAAATACCTTGTACCGCAGAACCGCGTGGTTCTGTATTACCTGCCCAAGGAGCAGGAACCTAACACGCCAATGCCATGAAGCATAGATTCATTTTCCTTTATACGATTCTGGTCCTGCCCCTTGTCCTGCAAGCCCAGGTCGATCGCAGCAAGCCCCCGGAGCCGGGTCCTGCCCCCGATATACGGGTCGGTGAATATCGTTTTTTCGAACTGAAGAACGGCTTGAAGGTTTTCGTGGTGGAAAACCATAAAATCCCCAGGGTCGCTTATTCCCTGGTGCTGGACATTGATCCCTTTGCGGAGGGTGACAGCATGGGGTTTTCCACCATTGCAGGCGAGCTCCTGGGAACCGCCACCACCACCCGGACCAAGGACCAGCTGGATGAAGAAATTGATTTTATCGGAGCTTCGATCAGCACTTCCTCCGGATCTCTTTTTGGCTCAGCGCTCAAGAAACACAACGAAAAGCTCCTGGAGCTCATGTCGGATATTCTGTTAAACCCGGTCTTCAAACAGGACGAACTTGACAAGATCAAAAAACAGACCGTATCGGCACTGGCCTTCAGCAGGACGGACCCTTCCTCTATTTCCTCAGTGGTTACGGATGTCCTGCTTTACGGAAAAGAACACCCCTATGGGGAAGTCACCACGGAAGAATCGGTGGGGTCCGTTAGCCTTGAAATGTGTGAGGATTATTACCGGACCTATTTCAGGCCCAACATTGCCTATCTGGCCATCGTCGGGGACATCACCTTAAAGGAAGCCAAAAAACTGACCGGCAAATATTTCGGTGAATGGCAACCAGAAGAGGTTCCGCAGCACCGCTACAAGGTCCCGTCGTCGCCGGAAACCCGCACTGTATCGATTGTTGACCGGCCCCATGCCGTTCAGAGCGTCATAAGGGTCGCCCACCCCGTCGTTTACACGGTTGGAATGGATGACTATGTCCATGCAAGGGTGATGAACCTGATGCTGGGAGGTACCTTCGCCCGGCTTGACCAGAACCTGCGGGAAGATCACGCCTATACCTACGGCGTGAATTCCTCCCTGAGCCAGGATAAATGGATAGGAAGCTTCATGGTTTCAACGGACGTACGAAATGAAGTAACGGATTCCGCTGTATTCCAGATACTTTATGAAATGGACAGGATCCGTAACGAGATCCCCCCGGACGAAGAGGTTGAAAAGATAAAAAACTATATGTCGGGAAATTTTGCCCTGGCCCTGGAACAACCTGTCACGGTGGCCCGTTTTGCCCTGAACATTGCCCGGTATGGACTTCCGGAAGATTATTATGCCAATTACCTGAAATACATTGAAGCCGTTAGCCCGGAAAATGTACAGGCGGCTGCCCGGAAATACCTGCAGCCGGAAAACTGTTACATCCTGGTGGTTGGTAAGGCCGATGAGGTCGCGACGAAACTTGCCGGGTTCAGTCCCAATCAAACCATCGATTATTACGACGTAGAAGGAAACCGGATCGATCCCGCGGACCGGGTACCGGAGATCCCCGAAAAGATCACGGCAGAAGATGTTATTGAACGTTACCTGGAGGCGATGGGAGGCCGGACCAGGCTTGATACCCTTACCGATATCAGTATGAAAATGAGCATGGACATGCAGGGCATGAAACTGGAGTCGGTCATGATACGGAAGGCTCCGGACCGGTTCCTTCTTAGTATGACCTTGGGGGACCTTGTCCTTTCCCGGATCGTCTATGACGGTACCACGGGCAGAGCCTCAGACATGCAGGGAGAGTTGGCGGAACTGGAAGGAGAGGAACTGGAGGGTCTGAAGGCTCAGGCCCGTTTCATGCCCGAGCTCGATTACCCGGCCGCCGGGTACAGCCTTAAACTTTTGCCGGTTGAGTCCATCGACGGCAGGGATGCCTATAAAATTGAACTAACCGATCCCCTGGGAGAGATCAGTCTCGCATGGTATGATGTCGATACCGGTCTCCGTATACAGGAAGAAGAAACGGAAGAAACCCCCGACGGTCCCTTGGTACAGATTACCACGTACGGAGACTACAGGGATGTGGACGGCATTCTGTACCCCCACCGGATTGTTTTCCGTGTCGGTCCCCAGATCCTTACCGGAACCGTTATCAACGTCTTGTTTAATTCCGGGATCGAAGATTCCCTGTTCAGATAAGCATCATGCGTGCCGTAATCCAGAGGGTCCAGAAAGCATCCGTTTCCATCGGCGGAGATATGAAGTCATCCATAGGAGAGGGATTCCTCGTCCTGCTGGGAATCGAGGAAGCGGACGGAAATGATGACCTGGAATGGCTGAGCGGTAAAATAGCGCGACTGCGCGTATTCCGGGACGGTAACGGTGTGATGAACCTATCCCTTCAGGAGACAGGCGGGGAAATCCTGGTTATCAG
>CAZNQG010000099.1:0-12269 GCA_964575235.1 uncultured Bacteroides sp. | reverse complement strand
CTGTATAATGGTGGCGTACATGGTATACCATCGTGCGATGGTCCGCTCCCCTCTCCAGCCCCAGCCACCGTTGATCCTGAAAACCTTGTTCATATCGTAGGGCATGAATGGATTTGCCAGCGGAGAGATCACCATGCGCCCGCTGTCGTCGGCTGCTGTAATGTCCTTCACAAAATTATAATCCGTGCCCTCGTAATAATCCTTGAATATGCTGATCAGCTTCTCCATACTGACCGGTTCATCCGGCTTGATCGAAAAAGGATAGTTCTCTGCGTTCGCATCAAGTCCAAGGGAGGGTGCAAGCAGGTCGAACACCCTCCATTCCCTCCTGAGTGCCGCCATGGATGTTCTGCTTTCCGGGGCATAAGCGTAAGCAAAACGGAAGGGTTCCTCATCCTCCCTCCACCAGCCATTCTCCCTGGCCACCTCCAGAATGTTCGCGGAGGCCATGAAACGGTCCGTGTCCTCCAGGTCGATTTCAAGGATCCTGCTGGCGTTGGCATTGACCGAAACATGATCATCGGGCACCCGCTGTGCGGCCCATACGGCACCGGTCTTCCCCTTCCCGGGGCCCAGGATCTCCAGGTGCCAGACTTCCCTGGTATCCGATATGGTAAGGCATTCCCCGTAATCGCTCCATCCGTACTGTCCGCAAAGCTCACCTGCAAGGCGGATGGCTTCACGGGCCGTTTTGCAGCGTTCAACCATCAACCGGCAGAGCTGCTGACAATCTATGAGTCCCTCCTCCGACTTGAGTTCCTCCCTTCCCCCGAACGTCGATTCTCCGATGCCAAGCTGGAGCTGATTCATGCAGGGGTATGCCGAATTTATATATCCATGGGTATGAGCCGCCTGTGGAATCCCGCCAATGTCCCGGTGCACATAGCTCGGCATGGCAAGGGAATCACAGGGCATCCGCCTGTGCATCCTGGCCATGGATCCCTCAGGGTGATCCCGGGCCGGGCGGATGTCGATCCAGGAACGGGTCCGGTGGCTGTCATCCGTATGGGATGTAATCACCGATCCGTCCGCGGTAGCAAGCCTTCCGATGGTTATACTGGTGCAGCCATCCGGAAAATCCCCTTCCCAGTCCCCCCTGTCCTGAGCCTGAACACATGGGAAAACAATCAGGAGCAGGAGGGTAAAGATTTGATTTTTACGCACCGGTGCTTTCATATTTGTGGATTTTTAAGTATTTTACGTCTTCATATCCCTTTAGATTATGCTAATATAACATTGTTCAAGGGTCTTTGAACAATGATATGCCCTAAATATTAGCCCATCCAGAAACCCCATGAGCAAGGACATGCTGCATACAAAGCAAAAACTGATCGAACTGTGCAGGGAAACACAGAGGAAGATGGTTGAAAGCGCCAAGCAAGCCATGAACGAGGCACAGCATGCCCTTAACGATTACGGGCCGAACAAGGACCGCTACGATTCTTTCCGGGACCAGCTGATCAGCCGCCGGGATATGTTCGCGGGACAATACCAGAAAGCATTGTCGGACATGAATGTGCTGGAAAAGATCAACTGCCAGGATCTGAAGACCAAAGTCGAGTTCGGGGCCATCATTGTCTCGGATCACGCCCGCTTCATCATTGCCATCAGCTCCGGCAAGATCGAGCATGAAGGCAACCTTTATTATGCCATCTCGCCGGCCGTACCGCTCTACAAGGTTATGGAGGGACTGAAGGTCGGGGATAGTTTCGAGTTCAACGGCAAGCGGCAGACCATCAAGGAGCTTTTCTGAATCCCGCCCGGTTCCTCTTTCACGCCTTCCGTTCGGCTCCCGGCATGTTTTCGTATATTTGACCATTTCATTGCAGCATGAAAAACGAGCGAAAGCAAGGGCGCTACGAACGCATCCACCGGCAGCTTGAAAAACTCCTCTCCACAACGGACAACCCGGTTTCCAGGATGGCGACGGTGGCGGCGGTCCTCCATCACAAGATGGACGGATTCTTCTGGACAGGATTCTACGTACTGCAGGAGGGGAAACTGACGGTCGGTCCTTACCAGGGACCCCTGGCATGCCAGGAGCTGGAAAAGGACAGGGGAGTTTGCTGGACCGGGATTCACAGCGAGAAAACCATCATTGTGCCGGATGTAGACAAGTTTCCCGGACATATTGACTGCGATTCAAGGTCTCGCTCAGAGATCGTGGTTCCCTTATGGAACGAACGGGGACAGGTCATCGGGGTGCTGGATGTGGACAGCAGGCAATACGGGCATTTCGACCAGACGGATGCCGAGGGACTTGAAAAAATAGTTACCCTGCTCCCTTAAGGCTCATCGTTCACTGACCCTTCACCTCCCGGATCAGGGCGCTCACCTTCTCCAGGCTGTAGGGTTTTGTCAGCAGGTGGTCAAAACCCACATCCTTGAAATCCTCGAAGAAAAGCTCCGGGTTATGGGCAGTCAGGGCGGCGATTACCGTACGGTTAGCAGGAGGAGGCAGTTCGGTGCGTATGTAGCGCGTGGTTTCCAGTCCGTTCATGACGGGCATCTCAATATCCATCAAAACCAGGTCATACGGCCGGTTCCGGATGGCTTCTATCGCCATCTTTCCATTTTCAACCTCGTCGAATTCCAGTTCCAGGGTTCTCAGGAGTTCTGCGATCAGGAGACGGTTGGTGAAGATGTCATCGACGATCAGTATGCGCATGGAATGTAATCATTTGCATGAGGAACAATCAACCGAGTTCACTCAGGGTTTTTACGATGTCCATGCTGATGATCTGGACACGGCTGCCATCGAGGTTTATGATCTTGTCGTTTTTAAATTCCGTCAGGGTTCTTATAAAACTTTCCTTCGTGGTCCCTGCCAGTTCCGCAAGCTCCCGCCGTGTAAGTGGAAAATCGAATCGGGATTTGCCGTATATGTTCTCGGAAAAATACAGCAGGACATCTGCGATCCTTCCCGGTAACTGCTTATGAGTCTGGTTGATCAGTCGGTTAAAAATAAACAGTCCGTCCTGGCTGATCTGCCCCATGTGTTGCAGGCTGAACCTGCCGTTTTCCATCAGAACATTCCGGAATGCATTGATGTCGATAAAGCAGATCTCGGATGCTTCTATCGCAGCGGCCGAATACTGGTGTATCTGGTCTCCCATGACGGAGAGCATTCCGATGTATTCCCCGCAGGAAGCCAGTTTCAGCAGTACCGTCCGTTCGTTGTGCCCTTCCTTGAATATTTTCACAAGCCCCGACACCATCAGCATGATATGCGAGGTGCGGGTTCCCTGCCTGAATACCACATCCTTGTTGTGATATTTCACCACAGAGCTGTTTTTCCCCAGAAATTCCTGCTGTTCCGCAGATAACAACTGGGCAAAAGGCATGCTTTTCATACACTGAAGCTCGGACATGGGATGAAAGGATTTCAGGCTTATAAAGCTAATGAAATATAACGATTTCCGATGATATAAATCATCCCTTTATGCCCCGATCCTACCCTCTTTTATAATATATTTACCCTGGCAACGGAAACTGAGATGAAAAAGATCCTTATCGTCGATGATTCAAACACCAACATCGTCCTACTGGAAGCCATATTGAACAGCCGGGGATACGAGATCTGTACCGCCTTTAATGTTGACGAAGCCTATGACATGCTGGCAAAAGAACGTCCGGCCCTCATTCTGCTGGACCTGCTGATGCCCAGGATCAGCGGGTACCAGTTCCTTGACCAGCTCAAAAAGAACGAGAAAACCCGCGACATTCCCGTCATCATTGTTTCAGCGGTCACGGACGCCCCAAACATTCAGAAAACCATGGACATGGGCGCCGTTGACTACATCGAGAAACCGGTTGACATCAAAGCCCTTGTGAGCAAGGTTGAAAAGACGTTGAATTGAGTACTTCATGACGACATTAATCGTATCGGCGCCTGAGTTCAAGGTAGAGGAACATTTTCATTTTTACATTGTCCGTCTCTGCATCTTTTCCTACTATTAGAACACCTCCCCCGTTCCGTTTTCCCCGCCGGATAAGAAAATCGTTCCCGATGGCCCCTTCATTTCGGAATAATAAGTATTTTTATTCTGACTTGGATGGCCATGGATAAACCCAGCGATATATGGATCAGGTACACCGTTTACGGGTTTCTAATCGGGATTTTTTTTCCGGCAGCTTCCCTGTTCCTCCATGCTTTAACCGGACAGGTAAACTTCTCCATGCATGGTTTCAGCCGGCTTCACTCCTTATTCCCTGGACAGTACCTGCTTGATCTGATGCCTTTGCTTGCCACTGCCGCCGGAGCCCTGGCAGGATATATCGGTTGGGGGCACCGGAAAAAAATCAATATGAAGTCCCTCGAAGAAAAGCAACGATCCGGTAAGATCCTGGATTTCACGGAAAGGCTGATCCATAATGAGCTTGATGCGGGACTCGAACTGAGGGATTCCGAAGACCCCCTGGGCAAGGCGATGATCAGGCTCAGGGACAACCTCAAGCAGAACATCGGAGAACAGCAGGATCGCAAAAAGCTTGACGACCAGCGTAACTGGGTTTCCGAGGGACTGGCAAAAGTCGGGGACATTCTGAGGGGTTCATTCGAGAACATGGAGGACTTTGCCTACAACATCATCAGCTACCTGGTCAAATACCTGGATGCCAACCAGGGCGGTTTGTTTCTGGTGGAACAGGAAACGGGAAAGGAACGGTTCTTCGACCTCAAAGCCAGTTATGCCTACGACCGCAGAAAATTCGCCGACAAGAAGATCGACTGGGGGGAAGGCATCATCGGAACAGCCGCACTTGAGAAAGAAAGCATATACATGACGGAATTGCCGGATGGATACATAGAGATAACGTCGGGACTGGGGCATGCCACGCCGGACCATTTGCTGATCGTCCCCATGATTGTGCAGGACGAAGTTCTCGGGATCATAGAACTTGCCTCTTTCAAATTCATACAGGATTTTGAGATCGGTTTCGTGGAAAGCGTTGCGGAAAGCACAGCCATTACCCTTTCAAACCTGCGGAGCAACATTCGTACGACCGAACTCCTGAAAGAATCCCAGAAGCAGGCTGAAGCACTGGCCATGCAGGAAGAAAAACTCCGGCAGGGCATGGAACAACTCCGGCAAACCCAGGAACAGGCTGCAAAGCAGGCCGAACAATTCATCAGCTTTACAAACTCCGTGAACCATACCCTGATACGCGCGGAATACGATACCGAAGGCACCCTGAAATATGCCAATACGAAATTCCTTCATAAACTCGGTTATTTCAGCAATGCGGAGGTGGAAGGCCAGCACATATCGAAATTCCTGGACAAAAAGGACCGGGAGTGGTTTGACCCTATCTGGAAAAGGCTGTCCGAGGGAGGCAAACACTATGAAGGATATATGAAACATGTGAGCAAGACGGGACAGGACCTCTGGACCATGGCCACTTATACATGCGTCCGGAAGGACGACGGTACGGTCGACAAGATCCTTTTCCTTGCCATCGACAATACGGAGCAGCATAAGCAACACCTGGATTACCAGGGACAGATCGATTCGATCGACCGCCTGAACATCAAGGCCGAATTCGCCCCCGACGGTAAATTCATAAACTGCAACGAACGTTTCCTTGAAACCATGAAATTTTCCAGGAAGGAACTGGAGAAAATGTCGGTTTTCGACCTGGTCGGGAAAATGGAGCTGGAGAGCTTCAATGAAACATGGGAAACTGTGACCGGGGGAACCCCTTTCCAGGGGCAATTGAAAAGCCTGACCAGGTATGAGGATGAAAAATGGCTCCGGATAAGCTTCACAGCCGTTAACGACATGTACGGGGAAGTGGCAAAAGTCGTATGCCTGGCCAACGACACCACCCATGAAAGACTCATGGAGATCGAAAGCCGGAAGTACACCGAACAACTGAAAATTCAGGAGGAGAAGCTCAAACTGTCGGGTGTGGAGCTCAAGAAAAAACTCGAACAGAGCAAGCTGGAACTGGAGGGGCAATACGGGTTGATAACCAGGGAAAGGGACCGCATGCTGAAAACCCTGGAGGAAGACAGGAACATCATAATCACCGTAGACCAGTCCTCCAGGATACAGTTCCTTAACCGGAGCGCAGAACGTTTTTTCGGTATCAAATCAGACCGTGCCCTGGGCAGGAACCTCCGGACCCTCCTACCGTCCGATGCATCCGGCCTCGACCCGTTCATACTGAGCCTGACCGATCCCAATGCCGTCAGGATAACAGGAGAAAACAAACGGGTCAGCATACCGGACGGGAACGGGAAAATGCATAAGGCCGAGATGCATCTTTCCATGGCGGAATTAAAGGATGAGGTAACCTACACGGCCTTCATCTCCATCGGCTAGACCGGGGAATCCGTTCATTTATCTTCCTTTGGAGCAGCATCGATCCAGTTTGGTATCCCGGGATCGTTGGGTTTGGCCCTGGGAGGCAGCAAAATTAAGATTTGAAGCCGAACCGGCCCGGACATTCAATGAAGAATGCGGAAATCCTCGAAGCCGCGCAGACCCGATTCCAACCCGATAACCTCGTCAACCCGCCCGAATCCCGGTCCCCTTCGGCACCACTCCAGGAACCGTTCCAGGTCTTGTTCCTTGCCCTCCGCTTCGATGTATACGGAACCGTCCGGCTCATTCCGGACGAATCCTGATACACCGAACGCATGCGCGGCTTTCAGGGCAGAGTAACGGAAGCCCACCCCCTGAACCCTTCCGACCACACGAATGTCCAGGTGCTTCATGTGCTGTTGCTTTTCGGTCCCGAATTTACTAAAATTAAGGATGCGAATTCTGGACCTTTTCTTTACGGTATTTCATACCACTCTGATCCTGTTTAACCTCTTCGGATGGATATGGAAACGCACCCGCCGCCTGAACCTGGTCTGCATCCTCCTGACGGGAGGCTCCTGGCTGGTACTTGGCATTTTCTACGGGATTGGCTACTGTCCCCTGACGGACTGGCACTTCAGGATTCTTGAAAGTCTGGGGTACACGGGGCTTCCCTCTTCCTACATCGGTTTCCTCATCGGGCGGCTGACGGGCCTTCATCCGGATCAGGCACTGGTGGACGCGGCCACTACCTGGGGACTGATACTGGCCCTGGTGGCCAGCCTCATCGTTAATTTCAGGAGCCGGATCGGACGGCTTTGGAGGCGCATCCTGAAAACAGACCGGGCTTCCGGCTGAAGCCGTCCTCACCGTTTTTTCAACAGGGCGCTGACACTCCCTGCCAGCAGCCATGCCGTTAAAAGAAGGATAAGTACTGAAATGACCGCCAGTAAGCCGTCTTCAATCTGCCGGAAATAGACCAGGTTTTTAACCATGGCCCACAGGGTTACCAGCAGTACGAAGACCATGGGTAACAGGGTGATGAGGATATTCTTCTTTTTCCGATAGAGCCATACGGTCACGATTCCCAGGGCCAGGGCAGCCAGAAGCTGGTTCAGGGACCCGAACAGGGGCCACAGGATCATGGCACCGGTTGCACCCGGCTTGAGAAAGGCCATCAGCATTGCGGCCGCCACGACGAAAGTCGTTGCAACATAACGGTTATCAACCGGTTTCCGCACCTTTCCTCTGCCGTCCCTGAAGATTTCCTGAAGCGACAATCTCTGTATCCTGGCCGCGGAATCGAGCGTGGTATTTGCAAAACTTACGATGAAAACAGCGATCATGCTCCTGCCGAAGAGCGGTGGAATGCCAATGCTTTCAAACAGGTTGGAGGCGCCGATCACGAATGCCTCGAGCTTGGCGTCAATGCCGCTGAATGCTGCCCAGGATGCATACTGTTGCCGGAAGGCTTCCAGCCCGGTAAACCGTTGCCCCCCAACCTCCAGGCCCATTCCGAGTCCCCCGGCCACCGCCATGATGACCAGTACGGCCAGAAAACTTTCCCAGAGCATGCCTCCGTAACCGATAAACAGGGTGTCCTGTTCCCGGTCCACCTGCTTTACCGTTGTTCCCGAGCTCGCCAGGGAATGAAAACCGCTGATCGCCCCGCATGCAATGGTTATGAAAAGGATCGGCATCAGGTCCGGGATATCGGAGCCCTGATCGAAAGCTGCATGGTTGATGGCAGGCGCAGAAATGTCCGGATGGGCAGCGATGAGTCCCGCTACCATCAGCACCACGGCAACCAGCAGCTGGTGTGAATTTATATAATCCCTCGGTTGAAGCAATTTCTGTACGGGCAGGGTCGAGGCAAAGAAGACATAAAGGAAAAGCAGGAGACACCAGGTAACAACGGCAGAACCGGCAATGGGCGGAACCCGGATGGGAAGGTAAATTCCGACGACCATGCTCCCGTACATCAGGATCACCGCGATGATTGAAAACAACAGGTCGTTATGTCCCCTGCGGATCATCCATCCCAGCCAGACTGCGATCGGGATCTGCATCCAGACCGGAAAGACGGATTCCGGGTACAGTACAAACAGGACACCCACGATCATGGCGAAAACCGAAAGAACGATGAACAGCAGGAATTGCATGATGAACTGGAAAGCATAGCGGGTGCCCGGACCGATCAGGTCGCCGGTCAGGTCCCCGATGGTCTTTCCCCGGCTGCGAGCGGAGACCACCAGGGTTGAGAAGTCATGCACGGCGCCCATGAAGATGGAGCCCAGGAATACCCAGATGATGGCGGGGACCCATCCCCATATGATCCCGATGGCGGGCCCGACGATGGGTCCAAGTCCCGCGATCGTAGTAAAATGATGCCCGAATATGATGTGCGCCCGGGTTGGCACGTAATCCACACCGTCGGTGAATTCGTGCGATGGCATCAGGGTTTCGGGGGAAAGCCGGAAGATCTTCCGGGCCAGATACCGGCCGTAAAACCGGTACGCCAGAATGTAACCCGCAAAAGCAAGGATGGTCAGAATCAGGGAATTCATCGCCTGTGAAGATGAAATACTTCCCAAATATAGGGATAATCCTGTATTAATTCGCCCGATGGATCGAGCGGAAACGGGCTTTCCCCGGCAGGCTGTGCAGGAAATTTTAGATATTGTATGTATATTGGAATGATGAACCAATTGAACCAAAACGCATGAAAAGCATCGAGTCCGGACAACCCGTCCGAATCGCAGAACTGACGGACCTGGAATCCCGGGCAAAAAGGCTCTGATGCCGGACAGCGATTGCCGGTACGATGCTGTAATCCTGACCGATGCACGTTATGTGGACCCGGTCAGGGGGGACCCCTATGTTGAGAACATACTCCTGGAAGACGGGCTGCTTAAAAAGGCTTTGGAGGACAGGGGACTTAGGGTTAGCCGGGTGAACTGGGACCACCCCGGTTTCGACTGGAGCTCCTCGAGGTATCTGGTATTCAGAACCACCTGGGATTATTTCGAACGTTACCCTGAATTCTCCGAATGGCTTGAAAAGGTCCGGACGGTAAGCCGGCTTGTCAACCCGTATGAAATCATCCGCTGGAACCGGGACAAGCATTACCTGGGGGACCTTCAGCGCCGGGGAATCCCCATCCCCCCCACCCTTTTGGTTGAAATGGGCGATAAGCGATCCCTGAAGAAAATTCTCGCCCGGACGGGATGGTCGGAGGCAATCCTGAAGCCCGTCATTTCAGGGGGAGCCCGGCATACGTACTGGTTGGACTCCTCCAATGCCGGGGATCACGAGGCCGTTTTCAGGAACCTGGTCGCATCGGAATCGCTCATGCTGCAGGAATTTCAGCCCAGCATCCTGCGGGAGGGGGAACTTGCCTTCATGGTGTTCGGGGGAAAATACAGCCACGCAATTTTAAAAAAGGCAAGGGAGGGAGATTTCAGGGTGCAGGATGATTTCGGCGGGTCCGTGCACGAGTACAAAGCCTCCCCTGCAGAGATCGATTTCGCGGAAAGGGTTGTTTCCCTGTGCAATCCCCTCCCGGTCTATGCCCGTGTCGACTTGATGCGCGGGGATTCAAACGAACTCTATGTCTCGGAACTCGAACTGATCGAACCCGAACTCTGGTTCAGGAATCACCCCGAAGCGGCGGTAAGGTTTGCGGATGCCTTCATGGCTTATATCTGAGATTGGATACGGGGGATCAAAGCATGATCAGGTCCGATTCCTTCAGCCATCCCCGGTTGCCGTCGCTGAGTACCACCTCACTCCAGTCCCCCAGTTCATCCTCAACGGTCACCTTGGTACCTTCGTGCAGAAGGAAAAGATCCGTTCCGCTTGTCTCGTCCGGTGAACTCTTAATGGTAACCGAGGGGGTGAGGATCAGTGCCTGGTTATGCCGCGTGGTGAAACGATTTTGCCGGCTGGCAAAGAAAAGCGTGGATATGGATATGAACAGGAACAATATCCCCGTCCAGAAGCCAAGCTTACGGATCCCGATCCGCTTTGAAAAGAAATAGAAAAGCAAAAGCAGCAGGGAAACTGCAAAACTTGCCAGGCTCATAACCGCCCAGATATCCGCATCCAGCAATTTTATAAAATTAACATAGGCCCTGCGCAGGAAGAATTCGGGAAGGGCCTCAATGCGATCGACCACGAACTCCCGGGCCACCTCCAGGTTATGCTGTATCTCCTTGTCCCTGGGATCCAGTATATGCGCCCGTTCGTAATTCACCAGGGCCATGGTGATGTCATGCGATTTGTAATAGGCGTTGCCAAGATTGTAATAAAGTTCTGCAGATGCGTATCCCGAGTCGATGACCGACCGGTAGCTTTCAACCGCCGCCTCGTATTCCCCTTTCAGGTATTGTTCATTCCCCTCCATTACCCGTTCCTGCAAATCGTTTGCCCCGCAAACCGGCCAGAGTACGAAAAACGATGCTATGATCCATATCCCTTGCTTCATCGTCTCAGGCTTTGATCGATTTTACCAATCATCTTTATGGTCCTTTCATACACCTCTTCCATCCCTTCCTCAACGGAGGCAGGTGCATACCTGGCCATTTCGCAGATATCCTCGAGTCCGACGTACTCTTCTATGAGTCCCGGATCCAGGTTGTACTGTTCGAGTCCCCTGCGCGCCCTCTCCCTGGACATTTCCGAAACCGGTATATTCAGCTTGTCCACAAGATACCCTGAAAGTGCCTTCAGAACGGATTCGTAGAAGTCTTCACTTTCATTCCTCCTCATGTGGTCGGCGGCCTCGCGGAGCCTTTTCCTGGCCTCCCTGCCGGCACGCCGGTTTTTAACCAGTTCGATGTTCTGCATCCTTTTGATGTGTTTCCTGCCGACGACAAGAATAACCAGGAACAGGACGAATGAACCTGCAAACAGTCCGATGAAAAGGGTAGAACCATAGAAGGTCATTCCGATCCTGTTCAGGCGAAAGGCTTCGTCCTTGATGAACAGGATGTCCTTGCCGATGATCTTCAGATCCTCCTTGGTCCGGCCCGCGATCACACCCACCGTTTCCTCCTCCTCGCTCTTGCCTATTACCAGGTTGTATTCGGGGACCGATGCCGTTTTGTACCTTCCGGCCTGGGGATCGAAATAGTGCAGGCTCACCGGTGCAATACGGTAATTTCCCGCATGCCTCGGGATCAGAAGGTATTCGAAGGTTTTTCTGCCGGTCTGTCCCCCCTCGGTATTCTTGACGTTCGTCTGGATTTTCGGGTCATAGGTTTCGAAATCGGGAGGGAATTTGACCTGCGGAGACTCGAGGAGCTGAATGTTGCCGGTCCCGCTGATGCTGAGCTTGTAGGTAACGGCATCGTTGGTTAGGGCCTCGGTTTTGTCCACCTCGGCCTTCAGGTTTAGATTGCCCACGGCCCCGTTGTAACCTTCGGGAGCCCCCGGGGGAAGGTCCCTTACCCTGATCGTTACGGGTTTGGATTCCAACGGCTTAAGAACGTCCCTGTAGTTGGACCCGAAAAAATCATCGAACGGGCTTCGTGGACGGCTGACCTGCTGACGGATATATGTTTGCAGTTTAAAGGGAGCGATGGTGATATCCCCGGACTTCTGTGGGAACAGGATCACTTTCCGGATTATGCCCGAATTGTAAATTCTGCCGCCAACGTTTTCCCGCACCAGGTTAAGCTGGGTGGGCGCCTCGATCTCCTGTGTCCAGAATCCTGCAAAGTCCGGCATTTCGCTCTCCCCGAACCCTGAAATCTGAAGCCGGGTATACAACTTGATGGTGGCAATGACCGGCTCCCCCCTGTAGATGGTTTTTTTATTGGTAATGACCCGCACGAAAATTTCATCCGAAGCATCCACCCCTGCACCGGCACCCCCATCCTGCGGGCTGCCCTGGGTTGCCGGGGACTCGCCGGCGACGACCTCGATCTCCACCGCTTCTGAGCTGTATTCGTTCCGGTC
>CAZNQG010000098.1:0-12360 GCA_964575235.1 uncultured Bacteroides sp. | reverse complement strand
CCCCTGTCCATTCTCATGCTGGCCGGCATCCGGGAAATCCTGGTCATCTCGACTCCCCAGGACCTGAACCTGTACCGGGACTTGCTCGGCGACGGCAAGCAGCTCGGCCTGGACCTGAGCTATGAAATACAGCCATCCCCGGAGGGACTGGCCCAGGCCTTTCTCATCGGGGAAAATTTCATCGGCAGGGATCACGTCTGCCTGATCCTGGGGGACAATATATTTTACGGCCATGGTTTCGGCCGGGTCCTTCTGGAAACAGCCGGCCTGGAAGATGGTGCCGTTGTATTCGGGTATTACGTGAACGACCCGGAAAGATACGGCGTGGTGGAATTCGACTCCGGCGGGAATGCCCTCAGCATAGAAGAGAAACCCAAAAAGCCCAAGAGCAATTATGCCGTGACCGGACTGTATTTCTACAGCAACGATGTTGTTGAAAAAGCAAAAACCCTGAAACCTTCCCCACGGGGGGAACTGGAGATAACGGACCTGAACCGCCTTTACCTGGAAGGGGGCAGGCTGAAGGTCAGGCTTATGGGGCGAGGAATGGCATGGCTTGATACCGGCACCCATGAGAGCCTTCTGCAGGCAGCCAATTACATCAATACGATTGAGGAAAGACAGGGACTGAAGGTTTCCTGTATCGAAGAAATTGCATTCAAGAGGGGATACATCGACAAAGCCCAGCTGAAAAAACTTGCCAAGCCCTTGCTGAAAAACCAGTACGGGGAATACCTCATGAAGATCGCAGAGGAAAAGATCTTTACCTTTGATACCTGAGGAATCATGCAAATCACGGAAACCGGATCAAACGGCCTTCGGATCATCAAGCCCAAAATCCACCAGGATTCCAGGGGGTATTTCTTTGAGTCATACAATCAGGAAGCTTTCAGGAAGGCCGGCATTGAAATCAATTTTGTACAGGACAACCAGTCCAGTTCCGGTTTCGGGGTCATCCGGGGACTGCATTACCAGCTTGAACCGAAAGCCCAGAGCAAGCTGGTAAGGGTGCTGGAAGGCAGGATCTGGGATGTGGCTGTGGACCTGCGGAAAAACTCTCCTACCTACCTGCAATGGTACGGTGTGGAACTATCGTCTGAGAATTTTTACCAGTACCTGATCCCACGGGGGTTCGCACACGGATTTGCCGTACTGAGCGAATCCGCAGTGGTGCTGTATAAATGCGATAAACTTTATGCCCCGGATCATGAGGCAGGGATACGTTATGACGATCCGGAAATCGGGGTGGACTGGAAAATCCCTCCCGGTAAAAGAATCCTTTCCGAAAGGGATATGCAGCTCCCGGGCTTAAGGAACGCCAGTATAAATTTCAACTACGGATGATATCCATTCTGGTTACCGGGGCAAAAGGCCAGCTGGGCAGCGAACTGGTACGGGCTTCGGAGGATGATCCGGGGATGGCCTTCCACTTTACCGATATCGAGGAATTGGATATATGCAATGTTGCTGCCGTGAGGGAATTCCTGGGTGCCCACCCCGTGCAGTACCTTGTCAATTGCGCGGCCTACACGGCCGTAGACCAGGCGGAAGACGATGCTGAAGCCGCCATGATGCTGAACGCAAATGCAGTGGAAGTGCTTGCCTGCGAGTCCCTGCGCCGCAAAATCCAGCTGATCCATATATCGACGGACTATGTTTTTAACGGCGAGGGCAACCGCCCTTACCGCACAGACGACCCGGTTGACCCGCAAACCGTCTACGGACAGAGCAAGCTGGCGGGAGAAACGGCGGTTCGCAAGGCCGGAACCGGGATCATCATCCGCACATCCTGGCTGTATTCCGTTTTCGGCCATAACTTCGTAAAAACCATTCTGAGGCTCGGCAGGGAAAAGGAAAGCCTGCAAGTGGTGTTCGATCAGACGGGCAGCCCGACCAACGGGGGGGACCTGGCCCGGACCATACTGGACATGATCCGCCACGACCGGGAACAAGACAGGAAACCACGTTACGAGGTATACCATTATTCGAACCGGGGAGTTTGCTCCTGGTTTGAGTTCGCCCGGGCCATCGTCGGGATGGCCGGATCCCCCTGCAGGGTCGAACCCGTTGAATCAAAGGATTATAAAACAAGGGCCGCCAGGCCCAGGTACAGTGTTCTTGACAAGACAAAACTGACGGCGGACTATCCCATCACCATTCCCCACTGGAAACAAAGCCTGGAGGCATGCATAAAGGAATTAACAGACCTATAATACGATAACCATGGAAAACAAGGAACTGTTGCGGGAGGTCACGGCAAAGGCACAGGCCTGGCTGGACAGCCGTATCGACGATGAAACCAGGAAGAAGATCCTGTATATGATCGAACGGGACCCGGAAGAGCTTATCGAATCCTTTTACCAGAACCTGGAGTTCGGGACCGGTGGATTGCGGGGCATCATGGGCGCGGGGACCAACCGGATGAACATCTATACCGTGGGAATGGCCACACAGGGCCTCTGTAATTACCTGAAATCCTGCTTTTCAGGGCTTGACCAGATCAAGGTTGTCATCGCCCACGATTGCCGCAACAACAGCCGCCTGTTCACGGAAACCTGCGCCGGGATCTTTGCCGCCAACGGCATCCGTGCCTTTATTTTCGACGACCTGAGGCCCACTCCGGAGCTATCCTTCGCCCTGAGGCACTTCGAGTGCCAGGCCGGTGTGATCATAACGGCCTCCCATAATCCAAAGGAATACAACGGGTATAAGGTTTACTGGGATGACGGGGGACAGATCGTTGCCCCGCACGACAGGAACATCATCGCAGAGGTAAAAAAGATCTCCTCCGTCGATGAGATCCGGTTCGGCGGGGACCCCGAACTGATCGACACCATTCCCGCCTCCTTCGACGATCTTTACGTTGACCGCCTTACAAGCCTGTCACTCTCACCGGAGGCCATATTGAAACACCACGACCTGAAAATCGTTTATACGCCCATTCACGGGACCGGCGTACGGCTGGTTCCCATGGCCCTGGCCCGGTTCGGGTTCACAAACGTTCATCACGTACCGGAACAGGATGTTGCGAGCGGGGATTTCCCAACGGTGGTTTCCCCGAACCCGGAAGAATCCGCTGCCCTGGCCATGGCCCTGAAGAAAGCCGATGAGGTCGGGGCCGACCTGGTTATGGCCACCGACCCGGATGGGGACCGGGTGGGCATCGCTGTACGGAACACCACCGGGAAGCTGGTTCTGCTGAACGGGAACCAGACCGGGGCGCTACTTTACTATTACCTGCTGCGGAAATGGTCGGAGAATGGTAAAATAACCGGCAAACAATTCGTTGCTAAGACCATCGTCACCACCGAACTGCTGGCCGAAATCGCCCGCAAATACAGGGTTGATATCTTCGATGTCCTTACAGGCTTCAAATTCATCGCCGAAATCATCCGAAGGGAGGAGGGCAAAAAAGAATTCATCATCGGCTCGGAGGAAAGCTACGGGTACCTGGAAGGGGACTTCGTGCGCGACAAGGACGCGGTGATGTCCTGCGCCCTGATCGCCGAAACCGCGGCCTGGGCCATGGACCAGGGCAAAACACTTTTTGAACTTCTGCTGGATATATACCAGGAATTCGGTTTTTACTACGAGAGCCTGACCTCCATTTATAAAACCGGGAAGGAAGGGGCCGAGCTCATTGCTAAAATGATGGAGGATTTCAGAAATTCGCCTCCCGAAGAACTGGCAGGCTCCAGGGTGGTCAGGGTCCACGATTACCTGGAAAGCTTCAGCCTGGACCGCACAAGCGGAAAAAGAAGCCCCATCTCTCTGCCAAAATCCAACGTCCTTCAGTACATAACCGAAGACCACTCCAAGGTTTCCATCCGCCCCTCGGGAACGGAACCCAAGATAAAGTTTTACTTCAGCGTGCGGGGCACCCTGAAGGACAGGGCAGGCTACGAGCAGGCAAGAAAGGAGATGGATGTAAAAATAGGGCGTATCAAAAAAGAGATGGGATTAGAATAACGTAAAAACATTGATTATGAAATCATACCGTAAAGAACTTTGGTTCGAAATACCTCAAAGGAGACAGTTGGTTAATATTACTCCTGAGGTCCAAAAATGTCTTGCTGAAAGTGGGGTAAAAGAAGGCATTGTGCTGGTTAACGCAATGCACATAAGTGCGTCTGTTTTTATCAATGATGATGAATCCGGCTTGCATCACGACTTCGAGATCTGGCTGGAGAAACTGGCCCCGGAAAAGCCATACTCCCAATACCGGCATAACGGATTCGAAGACAACGCAGACGCCCACCTGAAAAGGACCATCATGGGCCGGGAAGTGGTTGTTGCCGTCACCGGCGGAAAACTGGATTTCGGTCCCTGGGAACAGATCTTCTACGGGGAGTTCGACGGGATGAGGCGCAAGAGGGTGCTGGTGAAGATCATCGGGGACTAACCCGCCGGCAGGCTAACGGGCAGAGCCGCTGGTCAGACTGTGCAAATTCGCCGGATCCTGAATAGTAGCCGCAGCGAATTTCCTTGTTATGCCTCTTCGAAGAACCGGTCGCTGAAGTTTACCAGGTATAGCTTCCGGGTTGCCCTGGTCACTGCCGTATAGAGCCAGCGGTAGTATTCCCGGCCGATCATGTCCTTGTTGACGTATCCCTGGTCCACAAACACCGTATCCCACTGCCCTCCCTGGGCCTTGTGACAGGTGACCGAATAGGCAAACTTTACCTGCAGGGCGTTGTAGAATGGATCCTCCCTTGCCTTCTCAAATTTTTTCTTTTTGGTTCTGATGTCCGGGTAATCCACCAGGATGTTGAAATACAGCTGCCGGTTCTCTTCCAATCCCAGTGAAGCAGCATCCAGCATAAGGGTGTCCAGCATAATCTTGACATCCATTTCATGCTCATCGTAATCCGGGAAGCGAAGGCTCACGTCCGCGAAATGAAAGCCATACCTTTCCTGCCTTCCATGGATATCCAGGATCTCCGCGATATCTCCGTTGGCGATAAAATCCATTTCCTCCTCACGGGTCCAGTAATAATTGTTCCGGACTACCATCAGCAGGTCCCCCCGGGCAATATCCTCCTCCCTCCACAGGATCCTGCTCCGGATCCCCTGATTGTACTGGTTTGCCCGTTTGTTAGACCGGGTAACCACGATGGTGTTTGTCATGCCCGAACGGTCGTAGGCATCCGAGATCTCATCGATCAGGTCGTTCCCGGATATCCGCCTCACATCCTCGAAAACATTTTCCCTGAACCTGGGCCAGTCCCCGGACCCCTTCTCCGCCCCTGCCCGCAGCTTTGTTGCGTTCATCAGTATGCCCGAATCCTTTGAGTGGCGTACAACTTCTTCCAGCAGGCCGGTATGTACCGACAAGTCATAGGATGCAATAACGGAAGGGTCTAATGCGGGACTGATATCCAGTCCCACAGGCGGAAGCTGTGCCGTATCCCCGAGAAGGACCAGCCTGCAACCCGCTTTACTGTATACATACTCAATGAGATCGTCCAGCAGCCTGCCGGACCCGAACACCTTCATTTCCTGCTCCTGGTTGGCAATCATCGATGCCTCATCCACGACAAAAAGGGTATCGGCAGAAAGGTTCCGGTCCAGTGAGAATAATCCCATCCCGTCCTTTGCAGATTTCTGCCGGTATATTTTCTTGTGGATCGTATAGGCCGGTTTCCCCGTGTAGGATGAAAGCACCTTGGCTGCCCTTCCGGTGGGGGCGAGCAAAACATACTTCTGGCTGTAGCGATCCATCGTCATGACCAGGGAACGCACGAGGGTCGTCTTTCCGGTCCCCGCATACCCGTTCACGAGCAGCACATCCATTTCGTTTCCGGGACTTATGAATTCGGCCAGTTTCAGAATCAGGGCCTCCTGGGAAGGCGTGGGTCTATAGCCCAGGTTTTTCCGCAGCAGATCAGCGATATGGTTTTTCATCACCTTCCGGAATAAATGAGTGAATAAATTCTAAATTTAATTTTTTATGTTAATTTTGAACCCGAACCAAACCAAATCTTGCACGCAGATATGAAAACAGCTATTCAGGTTGTATTATTGGTGGCCATCATCGCTTTGGGTTACTTGCTCTGGGAGAGCATCAACAAACCCATTCGTTTCAACAAGGAAAAAGACAGAAGGGAGGCAGCCACCATCCAGCGCTTGAAAGACATCCGTACCGCCCAGCTTGCTTTTAAATCGGAATACAACCGTTATACTGCCAATTTTGACACACTGATCACTTTCCTGAAAACCGATTCCTTCAGGGTGGTGAAAGCCATCGGCTCCGTACCCGATAGCATGATCGAGGAAATGGGAAGGGTGAAGGCGGAACGCCAGGCACTGAAGGACGGCCTCATATCCCGGGATACGATAAAGCTCAGCGTAAAGGATTCACTTTTTGCAGCCCATTATTCCATCGATTCCCTTCGGTACGTACCCTTCACCAAAGGCATTGAATTCGAGATGGGTGCAGGTGTGCTGCAGACCGGTTCGAAGGTGCAGGTAAGGGTATTCGAAGCAAAAGTTCCCTACGACATCCTGCTTGCAGGCATGAACCGTCAGCTTGTAATAAACTACAAGGAAACCAGGGAGAAGATAACGGGATACCCGGGTCTGAAGGTCGGTTCTCTAGAAGAAGCAACGAACAATGCCGGGAACTGGGAATAAATCGTCGGGCCTGTTGCAATTTGAGCTGCTTGATGAAACCCTCGATATAAACCAGACGCAATCTTACCATCTATCCATCCAGGCCTCCCTGGATGGATTTTTGTTTGCCATCCTCGATGCCCCGGTCCCGAAGTATCTGGGATTGAAACGCTATGCTTACGAGGAGACACCCGAACCGGAACTGCTGTACGAAAAGATCCGGAAGATCATTGAAGAAGATCCTTTCCTGCAGAGGCCCTATCAGGGGGTTTCCTGCATCCAGACAGAAGCCCGGTCCACCCTGCTCCCGGCCGCCCTTTTCGACCGGGACCAGCTCAGACTTTATTTTGAATTCAACCACGTACTGCACGACCTGGATGAACTGCATTACAATTATTTGAAGAAAGCGGATGCCTACCTGGTATTCCCCCAGTACACGGAGTTGTCAGGACTGTACCTGAAGAACTGGCTGAATGTAAAATTTTTCCACCAGGCAGTCCCCCTTATCGGAACCCTTCTTTCTCTTGAGGATCCGGTTCAGAAGCAGGCCGGTGTATGTTTCAGTAAAGGACATTTTGATATCGTGGTCACCCAGGGTAAGCAACTGAGATATCACAACAATTTCAGGTTCCGGACCCAGGAGGACATGCTTTACTTCCTGCTGTTCGTTTTCGACAAGATGGAGCTCGACCAGGAAACTACCCCCCTGCTGTTGTCCGGGGAGATAGACAAGTTCTCCGATCGCCCGTCCGTTCTGAAAAGGTACTTTAAAAAATTACGCTTCCAGGGAGCCCCCGCTGATTTCCAATATCCTCCTTCCTTTCAGAAACTACAGGAACATTCCCTTGTGAATTTGTTGAGGCTTTACCTTTGCGAATAATCGGAGGAAAATACAAGGGAAGGCGCATAAACGTACCCTCCACCTTCAGAGCAAGACCGACCACCGACTTTGCCAGGGAGGGATTGTTCAATATCCTGGCAAACGCATGGGACTTCGAAGAACTGGCTGTTCTGGATCTTTTCGCAGGCACAGGAAGCGTTGGATTTGAGTTTGCTTCGCGGGGGGCCGGCCGGGTGGATATGGTGGAACTGGACCCGGGATCCGTGAGACACCTGGAAAGAACGGTCCTGAAGCTGGCAGCCGATAACATTCACGTTCACCGCTCTGATGCCCTGAAGTTCATTCGGCATCCATTCCTTCTCTACGATATTGCATTTGCCGATCCACCCTATGACCTGGAACTTATCCCGGAATTACCCGACCGGATACTCAATGCAGGCATTCTGGCCGAAGGGGGCTGGCTGATCCTTGAACACGGCAGGAAGCATTCATTCAATAGCCATCCCCGCCACAGGGAGCTCAGAAAATACGGGAGTGTTCACTTCTCCATATTCATCTGATCTCGAGGGAAACGGCCCTGGGGTTGAAATTCCTCCCTGAAATCACCAAAGGTGGTGTACCAGCGGCTTGATGTTCTGATTGTAGATCTCCTGGATCTGGTATAATTCGTATTCCGTCAGTGACGGAAGGTTCTCGGCCGTAAGGTTGGATACGACCTGCTCGGGCCTCGATGCCCCAGGTATGATACAGCTCACCTCCTCGTGCATGAGTATCCACTTCAGGGCAAAGGGTGCAAGGTTCCGTTTACCCGGGAACAGTTTCTTTAACTTGCCGACGGCTTTGAGCCCGGTATCGTAATCGATGCCCGAGAAGGTTTCCCCGCGGTCGAAGAATTTGCCTTCCCGGTTGAAATACCGGTGGTCCTGCTTCTCAAATTTTGTATCCTTCCTGAGGTTTCCCGTCAGCAAACCGCTGGCCAGGGGCACCCTGACGATGATGCCCACATTCTTTTTGCAGGCCTGCCTGAAGAACAGTTCCGCCGGTCGCTGACGGAACATATTGAAAATGATCTGGACCGTGGTCACATTGGGATACTCGATGGCCTTCAGCGCTTCCTCAACCTTTTCCACGCTCACCCCGAGGTTCAGGATCTTTCCCTCCTCACTCAGGCGGTCGAACATCTCGAAAATTTCCGGGCGATAGTAAACCTGGGTAGGAGGACAATGCAGCTGGATCAGATCCAGCGCCTCCAGCTTCATACTGGAGAGACTGTCCTCTACAAATTTACGGAGGGATTTCGTGGTGTAGGACTCATTGACATGCGGCTGAAGCTTCCGGCCGCATTTCGTTGCCACATAAATGCGCTCGGAACGGTTCCGGACCAGACGCCCGACCGCCTTTTCGCTCTCACCGTCCCCGTAAACATCAGCGGTGTCTATAAAATTTACGCCCATATCCACTGCCTTGTTGAGGATGCTGTCGGCATTCCCGTGGTCGAAAGCCGTGCCCCATTTTCCACCTACCTGCCATGTCCCCAGCGACACCCGGGAAATCTCGAATCCCGTTTTGCCCAGTTTCCGGTACACCATAATGGGTTGAATTGATAGTTATGGTAAATACGAATATACAAAAGAAACGGATTGGCTTGAATAACAACCCAAACCCCGATAATGCGAACTTTGTGGGAAGTGAATAAATCTAACCTATATCCTCGAGTGACTCATGCTTGGAGGCCAGGTCTTCCAGGGTTACCGATTTATAATAATCGATAATAAGGTTGTTCAGTTTGCTCCAGAACCCTTTTGCTTCGCAGCCTTTTTCCCGTTTGCATTCGATCCCGTTGTCCAGGCACTCTATGATGCAGATATTGGGTTCAAAGGCGTTGTAGATGTCGTAGACGGTAATTTCAGATGCTTTCTGGGCCAGCACATAACCTCCTTTTTTCCCGCTCTTCCTTATTAATTCAGCAACTTTCAGGCCATGGATGATATGATCAAGATACTTATTGGAAATTTCCTGGTTCTTCGAGATATCTTTCTGATAGATTCCCTCTTCGCTTTGATTCCTGGCAATTTCCACCATGGCCCTCAAACCATACCTTGTCTTAGTATTTACTTTCAAGCCTGCTTAACTTTATCTCGGATTGAAGTCCGAATACAAGGCTAAAATTAATCAAAACACTGTCATGTACTTTGACCAATCCCTGAAATTTTTCCGGTGGATCCAGTTTAAATTCCGTCAACCTGACCTCCCTGGATCCCGAAACGAGAACGTGTTCAACGCCACAATTCCAAACCCGGCAGGGAATCCGGTATTCATTCCTCACGCCTGCAAGGGTAATTTCAAATTCCGGGATCGTATTCACGCCCTCCGTCAAGATCCGTTTCAGGTATGGATAGTGGATACCGATATAAATATACGGGTAGATGCTGGCACTCACCAGTTCCAGAAAATCCCTGTACATAACCGGATTGTTTGTCCTGAAATCTTTGATGGGGATTCGTATCTCAAAGATCGAGGAATCCTCCGGGGGACCATCCTGACCGGCTGCGGGTATCCAAATGGAGGAAAGCTCATTGGAGAAATTGAAATGATTTATATTGGTTGTGCCGGAAATATTGATGTATCCCTGGCAGACGTCACTGTCCCCATTCTTCCATGCAATACCCTGGGTAAAGCATAATCCGGTATGCAGGACCAAAACGATATGCAGGGCAATTCTTTTCAAGGCTAAAATGAAATGGCTCCTTCGAACATAATCCCGTTGAACCTGGCCCCCTGGTAAGTCTGTCCCGTCCAACCGTCCCCGCTATAGGCCTGCGACACATATTCCACCTTCGCCAGTACGTTCCCTGTGATGAACCATCCGCCGCCGATATTCAACCTGCTGATCGACTGTTTCGGGGAAATGTCCGTCTGTTTTCCTGTAACGAGGTTATACCTTCCACCACCGTAAAACTGCTGCTTCCCGCCGAAGCGGTACAGCAAATCCGCGGCGACCTGGGTAAAGCTGCCATTACCGTCGGCATCGCCACCCATGGCCATCTCAAGAATGCCGAAAAGTTCAAGTCCCCTGAATTTTACGAACGGATTGACCTGGAAGGCGCTGATCTGGGCAAAGCGCGGATTGAACCTTCCGCTGGTGAAGACATCGTCTCCACCATCCACCACCAGCACCGAGTAATATCGGGAGCCTGAACGGTCGCCTCCATACAGATAGGATCCTGTCGTGGTTCCTCCGTTCAGGTACCATGATCCGGTTAACCGGACACGAAGGTCGCCGCCGAACTGGTTGTCATACCCAAGCTTCCCATAAAATGAAAGTTTATTATCCCCGTTGTACCGGCTGTTCACCGTGACATTCTGGTTCAGTTTGCCGTTTGAGAGCCCGACCATTCCAATGAATCCTCTCGTGCGAATCAGGACCTCGCCAAAAACTTCCGTGGTAAATGCATCCATGATATAGTTGCCCACAAACGGATTGCGGATCACCATTGCATTATCGCTTCTCCGGAAATGCGCATCACCGTAATTAATCTCGTCCATCCCCATCCTGAGCGTAGTGATGTCCATTACACCTGAAAGGAATCCGGGAGACACAAAGTCGAGTTTATCGATCTTCATAGATCCTCCCTTCACCCACGCTTCGTTATGATGCCTCGATGAAAGATAGGTCCGAAGATATAAGTTCAAACCGTCTGCCAGCCGTATATCGAGGTTCAGGTTGGCAGTGGGCAGGTTGAAGTTCGTAACCAGGTCGTACAGGGTATCCACCTCGCTGCTGTGTTTGAGTCCCTGCAACTGCAGGGCAAAGTCCCCTCCGACTTTGACTTTCAAACCGTCAAAGGGAACGGTGTCCGTCTTGGACTCTTCGAACTGCTGCCCTGTGGCACATAAGGAAATCCACAGTGCCCCCAGAATTATTAAAATTTTTTTCATGATGCATTAATGATTGTTTAATTTGGATATTAATAACTCCTTTTTCAGCACGAGACTGAAGGATATGGTAACCTCATCCCCGGTTTTCAGAGTTCCCATGACTGCCGTCGGAGGATCTATGTCGTAATCGGACATCGTGAGTTCCTTCGATCCCGATATCCGGATCTCGTCATCGGATACGATGTTACCGGAAAAGGGAACGGAAACCGATCTGGTCCTTCCAGCCAGGAACAGGTCTCCGGTTATTGTGCCCGCAAATGACCGGCTTGTAACGGGGATGTTCGGGGATGATGTGGCGGCAAACCTTATTTGCGGGTATCTCCCGGCATCGATTGCCTCGTATGTTTTATGATCCATGATCTTGCTGTGGCTCTTCAAGCTCTTTGAGGTTCCCGTGAAACTCACCGATTGTATCAGCAGCGACGGGTTTCCGCCCTCCAGGGTCAGGGTGCAGTGAAATTCCTCCAAGGCCATCTCCCAGTCATGCAGGTTGGAAGTGCCTGTGATACTCATGCTGCCCTGCTCCCGTATCGAACTGTATTGTTGCTGGGCTGAAAGTCCCCCGCTCATACCGATCAGCAGCAGGAGCAGGACCTGGATTTTGCTGTAAATGTTCATATTTTAATCTATTTACACTAGTTAAACTATTTAAACTATATAATAAGTAGTACAAATATAGAAATCTTCTCCCGATTTTCCCAAAATCAGTTTTGAATTTTAATGAAATAAAATAGCAATTTACCAGGCCGGTCCGGTAAATTCGCCTGCAGACCGGTCATCCAATTCGGCAGCGGAACCGGAGATCAAAACCGGATACGCCGGTGATCTTCCCGATAAAAATTATTTATTTAATTTCCGATCTTTCTCGGAATCAAAAAAAAACTTATTTTTTGCATCCCTAAAGCACGGTGGCGTAGTTCAGTTGGTTAGAATGACGGCCTGTCACGCCGGAGGTCGCTAGTTCGAGT
>CAZNQG010000097.1:8066-12371 GCA_964575235.1 uncultured Bacteroides sp. | reverse complement strand
CGGTGTACCTGCGCAGGAAATCAACCGAATCCAGCTTTTCAGGGCTTATCCAGGAACTGATCGTCCCGGGGAGGCCTGAAGCCCCGGTGGTCTCCCTGTCCGATAAGAACTCGGCTTTCGCCCTGTTTATGAAGTCTTCCGACGGCACGGGCACCCGGGTGGGACTGGCAGACAAGATGGAATTCTCGACCGACGGGGGCGTCAACTGGACCCCGATTACGGATTATACCATGGTGGATGCGAGCGGGACCAAGGTGATCCGGGTGAGGACAACGGCGACCACCTTCCTGTTTTCCTCCGTCCCGACGGGCAACCTGGATTTTGAAAAGCCGGTGGTCCTGGTCGTGGATGAAGTATCCTGCAACGGGTCCGCCGACAGCGTGCGCCTTCAGAGCAGCGTGGATAACGGCTATGTCTTCATCGTCCTTGACGGGGAGCCGCAAGAGGACCGGGAAGACCTCGATGCAGCCGTATCAGGCGGCAAAGGCGCGAAATCAACGGTGGCATCGGCGGCATCCGATGTTGAGGTTTCCACGGCTTCCCTGCCTGCGGGGACCTACCACGGGTATGCCGTGGACAACAACGACAGCCTTTCCGGGGTGAGCGCCACGGCCATCACCGTTCATCCCATCCCTGCAATTGACCTGGGAGAGGATATCCGGGAATGCGACGGCAGGGAGGTCATCCTGGACGCAGGACCGGGTTACAGTAGTTACCTGTGGTCCCCCGGGGGGGAAGTTACGCGGACCAAAACGGCATCCGCAGAGGGGGAATATACGGTTACGGTATTTGATGAACAGGGCTGCAAAAACTCCGATGCGATCTACCTGGATTACATCCTGCCTTACGCCGGGGAGAAAATCTGCCTGGTCACGGTGGACATGAACACCGGCTATAACATGATCGTTTGGGAAAAGACCCAGGATGCCGCGATCCTTGCTTACAACATCTACAGACAGACCACGGTTACCGGGCAGTACGAGCCGATCGGCCACCAGCCGTTCGGGGACCTGAGCATCTTTACGGATACGGTTGCAGATCCCGAAAAGCAGCAATGGGTCTACAAGATCACCGTCGTGGACACCTGCGGGAATGAATCGGACCTGAAGGATTCTCCCTATCACAAGCCCCTGTTCCTGCAGTTCGTTTCCTCGGTCGACGGGGTCAACCTGGAATGGGAACGCTACGAGGTGGAAGGCAACCCGCTCGATTTCGTCACCTACGAGATCTACCGGGGATCGGACTCGACCAGCCTAAGCTACCTGGACGAAGTCTCCGGGGATCTCAGGGTCTACAAGGACACCGATGCGGATGCCCTGCTGAAACGGTATTATTACCGTGTGGCGGGAGTGAAGGCCGCCCCCTGCCTCCCTACTTCCGGCGAAAAGGCAGATACCCCTGTTCAACATTCCCTGTCCAACATGGATGATAACAAGCTGAAGGCAAGCTTTGCCGGATCCCTGCATGCCCCGGGGCAAATGCGTATCTTTCCCAATCCAGCGCATGGCATGGTGTCCATACGTTTTGCGAATCCTTCCGGGGAGGCATATACGCTGTATATACGTGACCTGACAGGCAGGACGGTAGAGATCGTTCCGGGGATCACTGGCAACGGGTTTGCGGCGGACTGCAGCCGCCTTTCGCCGGGATATTATACGCTTGAATTGAGGGGACGGTACACCTTCAAGGCAACCCTGGCCATACGGTAAGGCGGGACCCGGCCCAGGCCGCAGGCATTTGTGCTCCGTTATCCGGTCATTTGCTCGATCCCTTCCCTTCAGATCTTTTTCAGTTTCCGGATCATGGCGGCGGGATCCTTCGCCGAGAAGACCGTATTGCCCACCACGAAGCAGTCCACCCCTGCATCCCGCAGGGAGGCAATGTTGTCGAGTCCCACCCCCCCGTCGATCTGGATCAGGGCTTTCGAACCCGTGCGGTCGATCAATTCGCGCAACTGGCGGATCTTCCGGTAGGAGTGCTCGATGAATTCCTGGGCGCCGTAGCCCGGGTTGACCGTCATGTTCAGGACCAGGTCGAGGTCCGGCAGTATGTCCACCAGCACCGAGATGGGGGTGTGGGGATTGATGGCCACCCCGGCGTCCATGCCGAGGGACTTGATTTTCTGAACCGTCCGGTGGAGGTGTATGCAGGCCTCGTAATGAACGGTCAGCTTGTCCACCCCGGAGGCCCTGAATTCCTCCAGGTGGCGGTCCGGTTCCACGATCATCAGGTGTGCGTCCAGGGGCTTGGTGCTGACCTGCCTGACCTGGCGGATCACGTGGAAACCGAAGGTGAGGTTGGGGACAAAAACCCCGTCCATTACATCGAAGTGCAGCCAGTCGGCTTCGCTCTTGTTGATCATCTCAACCGCCTTTCCCAGGTTGAGGAAGTCCGCCGTCAGTATGCTGGGTGCGATCAGGTGTGACATGCTTCAGGAATTTGAACATAAAAGTAATGAAATTATTGGAGCGGAGAGCAAAGGGCCGAAGGTCCGTGAAGGATCAGCCCAGGTAGGTTTTCAGGATCTTACTGCGGGTGGTGTGCTTTAGGCGCTTGATGGCCTTTTCCTTGATCTGCCGTACCCGTTCGCGGGTCAGGTTGAACTGCTCGCCGATTTCCTCCAGGGTGTGGGGGTGCTTCCCGTTGAGCCCGAAGTAGAGCTTGATGATGCTGGCCTCCCGGTGGGTGAGGGTGGAGAGGGCGCGTTCGATCTCCTTGCGCAGGGACTCGTTCAGGAGTCCCCGGTCGGGCGAGGGCGCATCCTTGCTTAGCATCACGTCGTACATGTTGCCTTCCTCCCCTTCGGTCAGAGGGGCGTCCATGGATACGTGCCTGCCGGAACTGCGGATGGCCTCCTTGACGTCCTCGGGCGCCAGTTCGAGGGCCTGGGCCAGTTCGAGGACCGACGGTTCCCTTTCGTGCTGCTGCTCCAGGATGGCGAAGGTCTTATTGATCTTGTTGATCGAACCGATCTTGTTCAGGGGCAGCCTCACGATCCTTGCCTGCTCGGCCAGGGCCTGGAGTATGGACTGCCGGATCCACCATACGGCGTAGGAAATGAACTTGAACCCGCGGGTCTCGTCGAAACGCTGGGCGGCCTTGATGAGTCCCAGATTCCCCTCGTTGATCAGGTCCGGAAGGCTGAGTCCCTGGTTCTGGTACTGCTTCGAAACGGAAACCACGAACCTGAGGTTCGCCTTGATCAGCTTTTCCAGGGCTGCCTCGTCCCCCTTACGTATCCTGCGGGCCAGTTCCACTTCCTCCTCGGCGGTGATCAGATCGACCTTGCCGATTTCGTGCAGGTATTTATCAAGGGAAGGGGTTTCCCGGTTGGTGACCTGCTTGATGATTTTAAGCTGCCGCATGGACGAGGATATTAGGTAAGTCCGTTATACGTAAAGCACCCCTTAAAGTTTCACAATAGGATGCATGATTTTACTAAAAAATCAGATACCCTCGACGCCGGTTGCTGACAAAAATCATATTCTTCTAAACGGGATTCCTTCCGGTCCCTTATAAGGACCAATCAGCCAGCGGGATAGGAGGAGACTGAAAAAACCGTTTTAATTCATTCTAAATTAGCCTCCCCGGGGGATTTCCTGCGTTCCTGCGGGGGAATAATTTTTGTAACATTTTTTGGTTATTCTGAGGATTTGCTTATTATTGCAGTGAATTTCCATTTGATACCCGGTTTTCAGCCGGCTATCTGACCCCAATTCTTAGAATTTTCAGATTCTTATTATATCCACATAAGTAACTAATTCTCATTTATTTAATTTATATAGATGTACGATATTCTTGAGCTTAACAAGAAGCTTGTATCCGATTTGCGTGAGATTGCCAAAGAATTGAAGATAAAACGCGTGGAGTCGTTGCGCAAGCAGGACCTCATTTACAAAATCCTCGATCAGCAGGCCATCATTGCATCGGAAAATACCGGGAAACCCAAAGATTCGAAAAAGGACCGTTCCCAGCCTGAGGAACGGGACAAACAATCCAGGCGCCGTGGAAGGAAGGCTCCCGACCAGAAGGAAGATCAGGCCGTTGAAACCGAAACGGTCGAAGCCAAAAGGGCACCCGGAGGCAAAACAGCACAGAAACCCCGCGACCGTGACGACAAGTCCAGGGACAGGTACCAGCGCTACCAGAAGGAAG
Source organism: uncultured Bacteroides sp. (assembly GCA_964575235.1). Classification (GTDB taxonomy): domain Bacteria; phylum Bacteroidota; class Bacteroidia; order Bacteroidales; family SM23-62; genus SM23-62. The sequence goes on along the minus strand of CAZNQG010000097.1, from coordinate 8,216 downwards.
TCCCCCGTGAACACCGGGAAAGCCCCGAGCACAAGGAGAGCCGCGAGGAATGGGAGAACCGGGAAGAACGGGAACGCGATAACCGGGAGCGCGATAGCCGGGAACGCGACAGCCGGGAACGCGACAGCCGGGAACGCGACAGCCGGGAAC
>CAZNQG010000097.1:0-7966 GCA_964575235.1 uncultured Bacteroides sp. | reverse complement strand
AGCCGGGAACGCGACAGCCGGGAACGCGACAGCCGGGAACGCGACAGCCGGGAACGCGACAGCCGGGAACACGACAGCCGGGAACGCGACAGCCGGGACAACCGAAACGGGACCGCCGAACGGGATTACAGGCGATACGAAAAGAAACAGCAGGACAAGACCTTCGAATTCGAAGGCATCATAACCGCAACCGGTGTCCTGGAGATCATGCCCGACGGGTACGGGTTCCTTCGCTCTTCCGACTACAACTACCTGAATTCACCCGACGATGTATACGTTTCCCAGTCCCAGATCAAGCTTTTCGGACTGAAGACGGGAGATACCATAACGGGAACCATCCGTCCCCCGAAAGAGGGCGAAAAATATTTCCCGCTGATCAAGGTTGAGGAGATCAACGGGAGGAGCCCGGATTTCATACGGGACCGTGTGCCTTTCGATTACCTCACGCCTTTATTCCCCAACGAGAAATTCACCCTTTGCAAGCCGGGCAAGAGGGCCAGCGTTTCCTGCCGGATCGTGGACATGTTCGCCCCGATCGGGAAGGGGCAGAGGGGACTGATCGTGGCCCAGCCCAAAACGGGGAAGACCATCCTGCTGCAGGAAATAGCAAATGCGATCGCCGAAAGCCACCCGGAGGCCTACCTGATCATCCTGCTGATCGACGAGAGGCCCGAGGAAGTAACCGACATGGAGCGCAGCGTCAAGGGAGAGGTGATCGCCTCGACCTTCGACGAGCCGGCCGAACGCCACGTCAGGGTTTCCAACATCGTGATCGAAAAGGCCAAGCGCATGGTGGAATGCGGGCACGACGTGGTGATCCTGCTCGATTCGATAACCCGCCTGGCCCGAGCTTACAACACGGTTGCCCCGGCATCCGGGAAGGTGCTTTCCGGAGGGGTGGATTCGAATGCGCTGCAGAAGCCCAAGCGCTTCTTCGGGGCCGCCCGGAACATCGAGGACGGCGGGTCGCTGACCATCCTGGCCACGGCCCTGACCGAGACCGGTTCGAAGATGGACGATGTGATCTTCGAGGAATTCAAGGGCACCGGCAACATGGAACTCCAGCTCGACCGCAAGCTGTCGAACAAGCGGATATTCCCGTCTGTGGACCTGAACCCGTCCAGCACGAGGAGGGAAGACCTGCTGCTTGACAAGGAAATGTTGAACAAGCTGTGGATCCTCAGGAACTACCTCGGCGACATGACCTCCATCGAGGCCATGGAATTCCTGATCAGCCGCCTGAACAAGACCGAGTCGAACGAGGAGTTCCTCGTTTCCATGAACGCGGAATAAACCACGGCCCTGCATGGGGGGGCGGGTCCCCCGAACCAACGACCGGCCGCGGTATTGAACGGATACAGAACCGGGACCCCCAGTCCCGGTTTTTTAATTGAATTCTGTATGAATTATTCAAAACATAACTTTTTTCATGTTTTTTATTCGCCAATTGTGCTAATTTTGTATTTCGAGTAAAATTTTATAAAAATCTGTCAATTAAATACTTAAACCAACAAAAATGGCTAATAAGAAAAACTTTATCACCTGCGACGGGAACCATGCGGCCTCGCATGTTGCCTACATGTTCAGCGAGGTGGCGGCGATCTACCCGATAACCCCTTCCTCGAACATGGCGGAAAACGTGGATGAGTGGGCCGCTTTCGGATTGAAGAACATTTTCGGGGAGACGGTGCAGGTTGTGGAGATGCAATCGGAAGGCGGCGCTTCCGGGGCCGTGCACGGATCGCTGCAGGCCGGCGCACTGACCTCGACCTTTACGGCTTCCCAGGGACTCCTGCTGATGATCCCGAACATGTACAAGATATCCGCTGAACTGCTCCCGGCCGTGTTCCACGTATCGGCCCGGAGCCTGGCCGCCCAGGCCCTGTCCATTTTCGGCGATCACAGCGACGTAATGAGCACGAGGCACACGGGATTTGCCATGCTGGCCTCGGGCAGTGTGCAGGAGATCATGGACATCGGGGGCGTTGCCCACCTGGCGGCGATCAAGTCCCGCATCCCCTTCCTCCATTTCTTCGACGGCTTCCGTACCTCGCACGAGATGCAGAAGGTGGAGGCCCCGGCCACGGAAGAAATGGCAAAACTGCTGGACTGGGATGCCTTGCAGGCCTTCCGCAACAATGCCCTGAACCCGGAGCACCCGGTCACCAGGGGAACGGCCCAGAACCCGGACATCTACTTCCAGGCGAGGGAATCCGCCAACCGCTTCTGGGATGCCGTGCCGGATATCGTAGAAGACTACATGAAGGAAATCACCAAGATGACGGGCAGGGAGTACCATCCATTCACCTATTACGGTGACCCGGAGGCCGAGCACATCGTGATAGCCATGGGATCCGTAACCGAGACCCTGAGGGAAACGGTGGATTACCTGAATGCAAGCGGAAGGAAGGTGGGAATGATGACCGTTCACCTCTACCGGCCCTTCAGTGCCAAATATTTCTTCAAGGCCCTCCCGAAATCCGTCAAAAGGATCGCCATACTGGACCGCACCAAGGAACCGGGGGCGAACGGGGAACCGCTGTACCTGGATGTGAGGGACCTGTTCTACGGCGATGCCAACGCACCCATGATCATCGGCGGACGATACGGGCTGAGCTCCAAGGACACCACCCCGGCCATGATGATCGCGGTTTACAACAACCTGGACGAAGAGAAGCCGATGAACCGGTTCACGGTGGGGATCGTGGACGATGTGACCAACCTTTCCCTGCCCATGCTTGCGGAGGTGAGCACCGTTCCGAAAGGAACCTACGAGGCCAAATTCTTCGGCATCGGGGCGGACGGAACCGTTGGCGCCAACAAGAACAGCATCAAGATCATCGGGGAATCGACCGATAAATACTGCCAGGCCTATTTTGCCTATGACTCCAAGAAATCAGGGGGGATCACGGTATCCCACCTCCGGTTCGGGGATAAAACCATCCGCTCGACCTACCTGGTCGTGACGCCGGACTTCGTGGCCTGCCATGTGTCCTCCTACCTGGACAAGTACGATATGATGAAGGGGCTTAAAAAAGGAGGCACCTTCCTGCTGAACACCATCTGGGACAACGAGGAAACCGTCAGGCGGATTCCCAACAGCATGCTGAAGTACATAGCCGAGAACGACATCAAGTTTTACGCCATCAACGCCACGAAGATCGCCCAGGAGATCGGGCTGGGCACGAGGACCAATACCATCATGCAATCCGCCTTCTTCAAGATATCCGAAGTAATTCCCTACAAGCAGGCCGTTGAGGAAATGCGCAAGTTCATCGTGAAGAGCTATGGCCGGAAGGGAGAGGACGTCGTTAATATGAACTTCGCCGCGGTCGAACGCGGGGGTGAAGTGTACGAGATCAAGGTGGACAAGGCATGGGCAAAGCTGCCCGTAGAGAAAAAGGAGGTCGGGGCGGACATGCCGGAATTCATACGCGAGGTGGCCTACCCGATCAACATGCTGAAGGGCGACGATCTTCCTGTCAGCGCCTTTCTGAACCGGGAGGACGGATCCTTCCCGGCTGGCACCACCAGATGGGAGAAGCGCGGGGTAGCCGTGGACGTGCCGGAATGGCAGCCGGATGTGTGCACGCAGTGCAACCAGTGCTCCTACGTCTGCCCGCACGCGGCCATACGGCCCTTCCTGCTGGACGCCGGGGATATGAAAAACAAGCCCAAGGACCTGCTGACCGTTCCCATGAAAGGCAAGGGTTTCGAAGGCTATGAATACCGGATACAGGTTTCCGTGCTGGACTGCACCGGCTGCGGGAACTGCGCCGATATATGCCCTGCAAAGGAAAAGGCACTGATCTTGAAACCGCTGGGGACCCAGATGAAGGAGGCGCAGCATTTTGACTGGCTTCACGAGAACGTCGGGTACAAGGATACGGTCGCGGACAAGTACAAGACCGTCAAGAACAGCCAGTTTGCCCAGCCCCTGTTCGAGTTTTCGGGCGCATGTGCGGGCTGCGGCGAAACGCCTTACGTGAAGCTGATCACCCAGCTTTTCGGCGACCGGATGATGATCGCCAACGCCACGGGCTGTTCGTCGATTTACGGTGGTACCGCCCCCTCGACGCCTTATACGGTGAACGCCGAGGGCAAGGGACCCGCATGGGCCAACTCCCTGTTCGAGGACAACGCGGAATACGGTTTTGGGATGACGCTCGGCGTGGGCAAGCTTCGCAAACGGATCGCAATCCGCATGGAGGAGAGCATCAAGAAGGGATTGGCGCCCGCGACGAAGGAGGCTTTCAGGGAATGGATCGAGAACATGAGCGACGCCGAAGGTTCGAAGGCGGCCTCCGTCAAGGTGGTGGCGGCCTGCAAGAAGGAAAAGGACCCGGTTGCCAAAGAGATCCTGTCCCTCGAACAGTACCTCATCAAGAAATCCATATGGGTGATCGGCGGGGACGGATGGGCTTATGACATCGGGTACGGGGGACTCGACCACGTCGTGGCGGCAGGGGAGGACATCAACCTCCTGGTGCTCGATACCGAGGTGTATTCCAATACGGGGGGACAGTCGTCCAAATCCACCCCGATCGGTGCCGTGGCCAAGTTCGCCGCCTCGGGTAAAAAAGTCAGGAAAAAGGACCTGGGCATGATGGCCCTGACCTACGGTTATGTCTACGTGGCACAGGTGGCCATGGGCGCCAGCCAGTCACAGCTCTTCCGGGCCGTCAAGGAAGCGGAAACCTACCCGGGTCCCTCGATCGTGATCGCCTACTCGACCTGCATCAACCACGGACTGCGCGCCGGCATGAGCAAGTCACAGGAGCAGCAGGACCATGCGGTCAAGTGCGGGTTCTGGCACCTGTACCGCTACAACCCACTGCTCGAAAAGGAAGGCCAGAATCCCTTCAAGCTCGACAGCAAGGAGCCGGACTGGTCGCTTTTCCAGGGATTCCTGAACTCGGAAGTCCGGTACACCTCCCTCAAGAAATCCTTCCCGGAACAGGCTGCGGAACTTTTCAAGGCCGCCGAAGAGAACGCAAAATGGAGGTACGAGAGCTACAAGCGGATGGCCGCGATGGATTATACCAAGGCATAGCACCCGAACATATGCTGAACAGAAACCGCAGGGCACCCGTGCTTTGCGGTTTTTTTGTTACTTTTGCAATTTAGAAGTATTTTAAATTGCACCGATGGGAAGGCTGCTTTGCCTGGATTACGGAAGAAAGCGGGTGGGAGTTGCGGTAACGGACCCCCTGAAGATCATTGCCGGGGGACTGAAGACCGTTCCCACGCATGAGATCAGGGATTACCTGAAGTCCTACCTGGAAGGCGAAGAGGTGGACTGCCTGGTGGTGGGATACCCCGTGAACCTGCGAAACGAGCCCTCGGAGGCGGTACGTTACGTGGATCCCTTTATTAAATGGTTCCGCAAAGAATATCCGGGTATACCGGTGGAACTGTACGACGAGCGGTTCACCTCCCGGATGGCCGAACGTTCTCTGATTGAAGCCGGGGTGCCGAAAATGGCCAGGCGAGAAAAGAGCCTGGTCGACAAGGTAAGCGCCTCCCTGATCCTGCAGTCTTACCTGGATGCGGCCCGGAACCGGGAGCAGGATCCGGTGAAATAGGCAGGAGCGGCACATTATACCTGATAAGATTATGGTTTACCCGGTACAAGTTTACGGAATGCCCGTCCTGAGGAAGATGGGACGGGAGATCGATGAGGATTACGAGGGACTCGAACAGCTGATCCGGGACATGTACGAGACCATGTACCAGGCCGATGGCGTGGGACTGGCGGCCCAGCAGATCGGCAAGCCGATCCGCCTGATCGTGATCGATGGCTCAAGAACCACCGACCAGGAGGAGGAAAACGAACTGAAGGACTTTAAAAAGGTCCTGATCAACGCGCACATCCTGGAGGAAAGCGGAGAGGACTGGGAATTCAACGAAGGCTGCCTGAGCATCCCCACCGTACGGGAGGACGTGAAACGGAAGCCGGAGATCCTGCTGAGCTACCAGGACGAAAACTTCGTGACCCACGAGGAGCGCTTCAACGGGATCAAAGCCCGCGTCATTCAACACGAAATGGACCACATCAACGGGGTACTCTTCACCGACCGCATCTCACCCCTGAGGCGAAAACTGCTCAGCAAGAAGCTCAAAGCCATCTCCAGGGGACAGACCGAGACCGCCTATAAGATCCAGTTCCCGAAGAAGTAAAATACCCGGCTCCCCTTCCCGTGAGACGGCTTTCAGCTGCGGGCGATATCGACCGGCCCGGCGCGGCCGGCATCCCGGTTCGGACGCCTTACATCAAACCATGCTTCTTGAAGATCTCCCCGGAGTTCAGAAGGAGGCCGGGGTACATGGCGAAACCCTACATCAAACCCTGCTTTTTGAAGATCTCCTCGGATTTTAAAAGGAGGTCGACGTACTGGGCGCGCTTGTAAACGAAGGGATCGTTCAGTTGCTTGTTGGACAGCTTTCCGCGGAAGTCCTTCAGGGATTTGTACCCCTTGCCGTTCATCCAGGCTTCAATGTCCTTGAGCATCTTCCCGATGTAGGATATCTTGTTCTTGTACAGGGTCCCGACCACCTGCACGGCATCCGCACCGGCCAGGATCATCCGGATCACATCGTGCCCGTTCTGGATCCCCCTGCTGCTGGCGATGCTGGCCTTTATGGTCCCATGCAGCAGGCCGGTAAAGCGCAGGGGCAGCTTGCTCTCGTATTCCTCGCTCAGGGGGAAATGGACCACGTGCTTCTCCTGCTCGATGTCGATTTCCGGCTGGAAGATGCGGTTGAACAGGACGAAGGCGTCCACCCCGGTCTTGTCCATCTGGCTGATCACGTTCAGGGGATTGGCATAAAAGGGGCTCAGCTTGACGCTGACGGGTATGGATATGCTGCTTTTTACCTGTTCCAGGATCCCGACCTGCTCTTTGACGATCTCCTCGTCGCTGATGTCCGCGGCCCTCGGTACGTAATAAAAGTTCAGTTCCAGTCCATCGACCCCGGTATCCTCGAGCAGCTTGGCGTACTCCAGCCAGGTTTCCCTGTAGACCGCGTTCAGGCTGGCGATCAGGGGGATGGAAAGGACTTCCCGTGCCTTCCTTACGTTCATGAGGTGTTCGCGGGGACCGGCATGTTCCAGGTTGGGGAAGAGGCTGATCATCTCCGCATGCCGCTCGGCATACTCGTCCATTTCGTCATCCATCTGTGCAGCCTCGAGCTGGATCTGTTCCTCGAAAAGGGATTTGAAGACCACGGCGGCGGCACCGGCCTCCTGCATCTGCTTCAGGTTGTCAACGTTGGTTACGAGGTTGTTGGCGCCTACGATGATGGGATTCTTCAGTTCCAGTCCCATGTAGCTTGTCTTGAGTTTCGTCATGGTTTTGTCGGATTTTTATGGTGCATAAAAATAACCATTTTTGCCATACCCCGGGGCGATACCCGGGGCTTTTTTGCATTAAGGTACGAGAAAAACATCCCCGGCCTTGATGCCCGTACCAGCATACCGGAAAGCCCCATTTTTAAGGCTTCTTTTTCCCCTTGTCGGGGGAATTATCCTGGGGAGGGAAACGGCCGGCATACCGCATTATGAATGGATCTGCATGGCCTGCTCCGCGGCTTTCCTGCTGGCTTCGCTCCGCAGTGTGCGCGGGGGATGGACACTGCTTCTTCCCGCCTTCCTTTTCGCGGGAATGGCCATGGGACCTGGGACCGCACCGGCGGGTTTTGAGGAGGGGGTGTTCAGCGCCAGGGTATGTGCGGAGACCATCGTTACGGGAGGCGGGGGGCGCACGCAGATCGACCGGATCCGGGTCCTGGACGGGGATGGGTGGAGGAGGGTGCCCGGCGGGGCGCAAGTTTACCTGGGGGACCGGCAGGCACCCCGCCACCCGCTAAACCCCGGCAGCCGGATTCTTTTCCACGGCAGCCTGAAGCCCCATTCCCCGCCCATGAACCCCACCCAGTTTGACTACGGGGCCTACCTGAGGGGCAG
>CAZNQG010000096.1:0-12601 GCA_964575235.1 uncultured Bacteroides sp. | reverse complement strand
ATAGCGTCACAATTCTCAAATGAAAAATCAAATACTCCATGGCCATTAATGGAGATAGGATGAGGAAACTGCCCGTGTAGCGGTGCAGTAAATGGAAATATGACTATTATAAAAATTAGAACTGTTCTCATAGCCAATAACATGATCGGGCTATTCATTGTTTAATCAGTAAATCCCCAAAAAGGTAGCCGGCGTTTTCATATGTTGTTCAGCAGGCCCTATTAATTTCCTGTTGAAAAAATCCTTGCCAGACAATAGCACAACTGCGATTCTATTAGTATAATTAGATATTCTCTTTCCTTAGGTCGCTATTGGCCGAACCCCATTAAAATCATTCTTATGAAGTATCCGAATGCCAATAGCGTTAATCAACGATCATATCACCAAGAGTTACCATCGCTGGCTGGACTATACTCGCTACCATGCCTCTCTCGCCTCAATTCCTGACCGGTTAGAGGATCTTTTCAATGAAGTCTGCGGAATTTCCAATTAAGCGAGTAGTAGAAAATCAATGGACAATGAATATGAATATACAGCCTTCTGTGGTAAGCCGAGAATGAGCCTGAAAGCGGATACGTTCAATCATTAAGAAACTCGTCTGCGCTTACAACGGTGGCGTAGGCACGCAGGGTGCTAAGGGTGGAAAGGTGTACATCCCTCGCCGAAACGATCTCGTCGCCGTACTTCAGATCCCTCGTTGCGCAGGCATCCCGGATGAGCACGGTCTCAAAGCCCAGGTCGTCGGCTGCACGTACGGCCGCTTCCACGCACATGTGGGTCATCATTCCGGCGATGACCAATCGCTGCACTCCTTTATCCTTGAGGTAATCGAGAAGGGGAGTCTCCCTGAAGCAATTGACGTGTTCCTTGACAAAGACCGTCTCCCCGGGCAGGGGTTTGACGTATTCCTGGATCTCCCCTCCCCCCTTGTGCATGATGTGGACCACCTCCTGCCCGGTCTCACGGAAATAATCAAGAACCCGGGCGGCCTGGCGGCTGGCCTCGTACCTTCCCTCGAGGGGAGCCTTTGTGGTATCAAAGTAAAAATCCTGTATGTCGATCAGGACCTGGGCCGTTCCGGGCAGGGCGTCCTGGGCAAAAAAGGTCCCGGCACATGCCAGGCAGGCGAGGACCAGCAGGGCGGTTCTTTTCATGGCGCAAAGATTTGAACCCTGAAAAGGTACTGTTTTTCCCTTAATAACCGATATGCCGGTCCCGGTCTTTCGCGGAATTCGCCGCGTACCAGTCCACGTTCCTGGAAGCGTACATGATCCCTGCCATGGCTGCGAAAAGCCCGATGCTGCCCATCAGCAGGGCATAATCCTTCAACTGGATCAGGAAGAACAGGAATACATAGAGAAGGACCAGGCAGGCCGCCAGGGTCAGGGTCATCCGGGCATTGCGAAACACACTGGAGGAGTAGGCCGTTACGAGTCCCACGACCGCCACACCGGATACCAGGTAGGCCGGGTTGAAGCCGATTTGTTCTGCGAGGGACAGCAGGAGGACGTAAAAAATGCTGATGCTGAGTCCCACAAGAAGATATTGCACCGGGTGGATCCTCCTTTTGCTCAGCACCTCGACCAGGAAGAAGATCATGAATGTCAGGGCGATGAACATGATCGAATACTTGGCCGAGCGCATGGTCTTCTGGTACTGTTCGACCGGCAGGATCAGGTCCACCCCGAAGGCTGCATCCTCCATGCTGTGGGCATTGCCTTTCCAGGACTGGGGAAAATTCCGGTTCAGGTGGAGCACTTCCCAGGAGGCGGTAAATCCCGTATCGCTGACCGCACGGTCCTCCGGAAGGAAAGCCCCGTCGAATTTCGGGTGGGCCCAGCCGGATTCCATGCGCACCTTGGTTGTCCTGCCCGCCGGTATGAAAAACAGCTGCCCGCTTCCGTTCAAAGTCATCTCGAATTCGAAATCATAAGCATCGGCCCGGTGGACAGGCACCTTCATATGGAATCCGGACGCATGGACATCCCCGTCCGGGATGCCCGCCTCCACCTTCAGGCTGTCCCCGTTCCAGAGCGGGCAAAGGCTTTCCCGTATTCCCCGCATATCGGGTATGCCCACCTCGACGAATGCATCCCCGAAAAGCATGTTCTCCGGTTCAAGCTTCAGCTTTTCCGGTTCGGGCGGAAGAAAACTCCCCCGGACTTTCAGGAGGGACCGATACACGATGGTTTTATAGATCCCGCGGTAACGTACCTCGGGTTCGATACGGGCATCGATACAAAGCTTTTCCGGCAGGAAGTGCGCATAGCGTATTTCACGATGGGTCTTGTCTTCCCGCTCAATGTATACGTAATACGGCACGGTCAGAACGGGACCGGAAAGGGTTTGTCCCATGCCCCATTTCGATCCGACTTCGCTTATTACGTCAGCCTGGGTCTGCTCACGCTCCCGGATGAGTTCCCGGATCATGGCCCCGGGAATGAGCATGAGCAGGATCAGGATGCCGACGACCAGCAGTTTGAAGCTCAGGGTATGCCAGAAGGGGGTGCGTTTGGGGACGGGGACTTCCATGGCTTTGGATTTTTGGGGTTCAGGAAAACAACGGAGTGCAGGCAGCCGATATTACCCGGATCGTCGTTAAAAAAGCTTAAATCAGTCCCGGCCGGGACGCCGGGCGGTGTTTCGCAGGGGCAGCCGGTCCCCCCCGGTTCATTCGTAGCGAAGCGAATCGCTCGGATTCAGGCTGGATGCCTTGTAGCTCTGGAAGGCAATGGTCAGCAGGGCCAGCAGGTATACGCCCAGGGCCACCAGCAGGAACACCCACAGAGGGAAATCGATCCGGTATGCATACATCTGCATGTATTTCCGTATGACCAGGTATGCCACCGGCCATGCCAGGAGGTTGGCCAGCACCACGTAACGGGTAAACCGTCCTGTCAACAGCCTTACAACGCCGGAGGCCGTGGACCCGAATACCTTCCTCACACCGATCTCCCGGGTCTTCTGTTCCGTGCTGTACAGGGCCAGCCCGAACAGGCCCAAACAGGCGATCAGGATCGACAGTATGGCTACGTAAAGCAGGATCCGGCTCATCTGTTTCTCCGAGCGGTAAACCATGTTGAAAACATCATCCATGAAGTAGTACTCGAAGGGCTCGTCCGGGTCGATGGACGACCATACCCCTTCTACCTGGGCTACCAGCCGGTCCATGTCGGCGGTCCGGAAGCGGACCAGGAGGAAATCATAGCCCATATACGGCCGGAGGGTGAAGATCAGGGGACCGATCTCCTGGTGTACCGGGGCAAAATGGAAATCCCGTACCACCCCGATGACGGTATGTCCGCCGTTGCGGTATATGGTTTTTCCCGCCGCGTCCTCCCAGTTCAGCTGCCTTGCCAGGGTTTCGTTGATCATATAGGCATCCGGGTCGGTCGAAAACTCCCTGGAAAAGGACCTCCCCTGTATCACCTGCAGTCCCAGGGTCCGCATGTAATCGTAGTCCACATCCACGGCATTGAACTGGACCGGGTGTTCGTAGCCTTCCGGCCGGTAACCGTTCGTGGAAAACCCGGTGCCCGGCACGTCGGAACAGGCCGAGGAGCTTACCACATCGGGCAGTGCGGCCAGCTTTTCCTTCAGTTCCCGGTATCTGCCCTTGAATGCGTCGCTGGTAAAACGCAGCACCATTACTTCATCCTTCCGGTATCCGGGGTCCATGGAACGGATGTACCCGAGTTGGGCATAGATCACCAGGGTGCATATGATCAGTACGATGGAAATGGCAAACTGGAAAAAGACCAGGCCGTTCCGCAACCCTGTATATCCATGCGCTCCCTTGAATATCCCTCTCAGGACGGAAACGGGTTTGAAGGCAGAGAGGTAAAAAGCCGGGTACGAACCGGCCAGGAGTCCCACACCAATCACCAGCACCGGGATGCCGGCTATCAGGTCCAGGTTGCGCCACTGGTAAAGGTCCAGGTCCCGCTGCACGACCTGCTCGAAGGAGGGCATCAGGGTCTCGACCAGTATCATGGCCAGGATAAGCCCGATCAGGCTCATGATGACCGATTCCCCGAGGAACTGCCATATAAGAGAAGGCCTGGCCGCCCCGAAAACCTTCCGCATCCCGATTTCCCGCGCTCGTTTTGTAGCAAGGGCAGTGGTCAGGTTCATGAAATTGATGCAGGCGATAAACAGGATGAACAGGGCTATGGCCGTATAGATATAGACCGTGCTCATGCTTCCTGTGGGACCGATCTCACCGGCATAGCCGGAATCCAGGTGTATGTCCTTCAGGGGCTGCAGGAAGGCAGAAATGGAAGCACCATGTTGCTCATAGAGGTAGTTGATGTTCCGGTACATGAAATCGGGGAACTTCTCCTGAAGGGCGGTAAGCTCCGTTCCGGGAAGCAGTTCCAGGTAATGGTAATACTGCATTCCCCCGTTCCAGTCCATATAAAGGCGTTTGTCCCGGTACCGGCTGGAAAAGGATATCAGGGAGCCGAACCTGAGGTGGGAATTGGAGGGCGGGTCCTTCACGATGCCGGTCACGCGCAGTTCATCCCGGTTGTTCCAGCGCAGCACCTTCCCCAGGGGATCCTCCTCCCCGAAGATCTTCGAGGCCATTTCTTCCCCGAGCACCAGGGAATAAGGTGCGGCAAGGGCCTGGTCCGGCCTGCCCCGGGCCAGTTCAAAGGAAAACATCCGGAATACGGTGGAATCCGCGTACATCACCCCGGTACAGGCGTGGTTTTTGCCCTCGTAACTGAAGAAACCGTCCTCGGGCCTGGTGAAACGGCAGGCCCTGATCACTTCAGGGAATTCGGCCACCATGTCCGGTCCCACCGGAGCGGTCATCTGCGGCGAACGCACCTGTCCACCTTCATCCGAAAATTCAAAAACCAGGCGGTACAGCTCATCCCTTTTCTCATGGAAACGGTCGTAGCTGAACTCGTTCTTGATGAAAAGCAGGATCAGCAGCGCGCAGGTCAGCCCGATCGAAAGTCCGAAAACGTTGATCGCTGCATAAACGGGATTGCGGAACAGGTAGCGAAGCGCCGTCGTGACAAGGTTTCTCAGCATCCCTCGATGTTTCGGAATACGCCCTTACAGGATCTTCTTGATGTTCTCCGTTACGATGTGCCCGTCGAAAAGCTGCACGATCCGGTGGGCTTTATCAGCATCGCTGGGCGAGTGGGTAACCATGATGATGGTCGTGCCTTCCTTGTTCAGCTCGGTGAGCAGGTTCATGACCTCCTCGCCGTTGGCCGAGTCGAGGTTGCCCGTGGGCTCGTCCGCCAGGATCAGTTTCGGGTTGGTAACAACGGCCCGGGATATGGCCACACGCTGCTGCTGCCCCCCGCTTAGCTGCTGCGGAAAATGCTTCTTCCTGTGGGCGATCTTCATCCGGTCGAGCACGGCGTTCACCTTCTGCTTCCTTTCGGAGGAGGAAACGTTCATGTACAGCAGGGGAAGTTCCACGTTTTCGTAGACGGTGAGCTCGTCGATCAGGTTGAAGCTCTGGAAAACGAAACCAATGTTTCCCTTGCGCAGGTTGGTCCGTTGGCGTTCCTTGTACCGGGAGACTTCGGTCCCGTCGAAATACAGTTCTCCCGCGCTCGGGTTGTCCAGCAACCCGATGATGTTCAGCAGGGTTGACTTTCCGCATCCGGAGGGACCCATGACGGCAACGAATTCACCGGAGTTAACTTCCAGGTCAACCTTGTTGAGCGCCGTGGTTTCCACCTCGTCGGTCCGGAAGATCTTGACAAGTTCCTTGGTTTGTATCATGGTTAAAATGGCGTAGGTATGTAAAGGCCTTCTTTACAATATGCATACCATGTCGCTCTACATTTTGATAATCTTTCACTTAGGACCAATTCCCGTACTGCGCCCACCCGGAAATTTGTAGCAAATTGAAACATTTATTTGTTTCAAACTGAAACAATACCTAACTTCCGTTGCGCTTCCGGGCCGAATGCATACAATCTGACCATGAACCGGAAACCCGGCAATATACTGATCGTGGACGATGACCGGGACATCCTGCTGACCGCACGGGTGGTCCTGAAAAAACAGTTTGGCAACATCCAGACCGAAACCGACCCGGAAAGGATCCTTTCCAGGATGGCAGATACTATCTACGATGTGATCCTGCTGGATATGAACTTCAGTGCGGGCGCCACCAGCGGAAGGGAAGGAATGAAATGGCTCAGGGAGATCCTGAAGGCGGAATCCACAGCGCACGTGGTAATGATGACGGCTTACGGGGACATCGACCTGGCCGTAAAGGCCATGCAACAGGGTGCGTCCGATTTTATCGTAAAACCCTGGGACAACCAGAAGCTCCTTGCCACCGTTATCAACGTGTACCGCCTGCACCAGTCGAGCCGGGAAATCAAGGACCTGCGCCAAAAACAGGAACTGCTGCACCACGATATGGACCAGGAGTTCTCACAGATCATCGGACGCTCGGTCCGCATGAAACAGGTGATGGATACGGTCCGCAAGGTAGCCGGGACCGATGCCAACGTTCTCATTCTCGGGGAGAACGGGACCGGGAAAGAGCTGGTTGCCAGGTCACTGCACCGGGCTTCGGAACGGGCCGAAGAGATCTTCGTCGCGGTGGACCTCGGCTCCATCCCGGAAACCCTTTTCGAAAGCGAACTGTTCGGGCATGTGAAAGGCGCCTTCACCGACGCAAGGGAAGACCGGAGCGGCAGGTTTGAGCTCGCCGGCGGCGGAACGCTCTTCCTCGACGAGATCGGGAACCTCTCCCTTCCCCTGCAGGCCAAGCTGCTCTCGGCCATTCAGAACCGGGCCATAACCCGGGTGGGGGACAGCCGGGAAACCCCGATCGACATACGCCTGATCTCCGCAACCAATATGCCCCTTTACGAGATGGTCCGGGAGAAAACATTCAGGGAGGACCTGCTGTACCGTATTAACACCGTGGAAATAAGGATCCCCCCCCTGCGTGAAAGAAAGGAGGATATACAGACCCTGGCCGGTCATTTCGTTTCGGTTTATGCAAGAAAGTACAGGAAAAACGGACTCAGCATCCAGCCTGAGGCCATCCGGAAACTTGAGGATTATGCATGGCCCGGGAACATCCGTGAGCTTCAGCACGTGATCGAACGGGCCGTCATCCTCAGCGAATCCAGCATCCTCAAACCATCCGACTTCCTGATCGCCCGCCAGGCGATAAGAACCACCAGGCCTTCCGGGCAAAGTATGGAAGAAGTGGAGAGGGAGGCCATTTTGAAGGCACTCGAAAAGAACCGGTACAACATCAGCAGGGCCTCCGAGGAGCTTGGACTGGCACGGACCACCCTTTACCGAAAAATGAACAAGTATGGTATTTCGTAGCCATCGCATCCGCATCCTGGCCAGGGTCTTCCTTATTGCGCTTTTCATGGGCGCAACGTTTTATTCCTGGCACCAGGAGAAATGGTACGTGGCAACCGCCGTGTCCGCCCTGGTGTTGGTCCTGCTGCTGGTCGAGCTTTTCCGGTTCATAGACCGCTCGAACCTTGAATTCGAAAACCTTTTGCAATCGCTGAAGTATCAGGACTTCACCCGCTCCTACCGGCGCAGGTACACCGAACGGTCTTTCCGGAAATTGGAATCGACCTTCAACGAGATCCTCGAACTTTACAGGGAGTCCAGGATGGACGGGGCCGCACAGCACCAGTACCTGCAGATGGTGCTGGACCACATCCGGGTCGCCCTGGTCTGTTTTGACGATGCCGGGGAGGTCATCCTCTTCAACCGGGCGGCTTCGGAGCTATTCAAGCGCAACACCGTCTCCAGGCTCGAACCGCTGAAATCGGAATACCCGGAGCTTTACCGAGGAATGGTCAGCCTGGAAGCCGGCCAGAGGGAATTGATACGGATCAACGCGGAGGACGGGGTACTCAGGCTTGCCGTATCCGCAACCGGCATTCGCCTCCGTAAGAAGAACTACAAACTGGTCTCCCTCCAGGACATACGCCAGGAACTGGAGGAACAGGAACTGGATTCATGGCAGAAACTGATCCGTGTCCTGACCCACGAGATCATGAATTCGGTTACGCCGGTATCTTCCCTCAGCGAAGCCATCAACCAGATGCTGGTGGATGAACAGGGCAGGCGCCTGCATCCTTCGGAACTGGAGGCGGAGGATCTGGAGGACATGTACAGCAGCCTGGCGACCATCGAGGAACGAAGCAAGGGCCTGCTGAAGTTCGTCGGTGATTACAAAAACCTGACCAGGCTGCCGAAACCCTCTCTTGAGTCCCTCCCGCTCGATGCGCTGCTGGGATCTATGGAAAAGCTGTTCACCCGCGATATGGAGAAGTCGGGAATCGAATTCCGCGTGGAAAGTCCGGCGGACAACCGGCAGCTCTGGGCCGACTCCCAGATGGTCCAGCAGGTGTTGATCAACCTCATCAAGAATGCAATGGAAGCCGTTGAATCGAGAAAGGCCGGGCGCATACGCCTGTGGACGGAATCCCAGGGGGAAAAGACCCTCATCCGGGTCTCGGATAACGGAAAGGGAATCAACCCGGAAGATGCGGACAAGGTGTTCATCCCCTTCTTCACCACCCGGAAAAGCGGATCGGGAATCGGACTGAGCCTCTCCCGGCAGATCATGCGGCTGCACAGGGGATCCATCTATTTTCATTCAAGCAAAAGCGGAACTACCTTCACGCTGGAATTTTAGGGATGTCCGGCTGGATTTTAAGGATGGCCTGTGAAGATTCCCGGCCGGAAGGCCTTTGTTATTGCAGGGAGCTTACTCGGTCTCGATAAAATTGATATCCAGCTCCAGTATGCTGGCGTAGTATTCTCCCCGTTCGAGTATGTCGTCATCCCCTTCCTCGTAGTACCAGTTCACTCTCAGCTCTTTCCCCTTGTGGGGCAGTTCGCTCAGCTCGCGAAGGATCTGCATGACGAATTTGGCGGAGCCGCTGTTGAAATATTCGAGCTCTATGTCTATCGTGGTGCTGTCCTGTGGGTGGGCAACATACTCAAGGACCCAGTTCAGGATGGAATCGAAGAATTTGGAGGCGTCTTCGGGTATGGAACGACCGCCGATCCGGATCTTTCCGGCCGGATCCAGGACGACCATAGGGGTCTTCCTTGTGCTTTCCAGTGTGATGGCCTCCATACGATTGAATCGAATTTTAAAGATAACAATTTTTCAAAAAAATTAAAACGCCTGCCGTTTATACCGGAAGCCTTGCCAGGGGGGCAATGTCCAGGGGCGCAAGTTCGCCGGCCAGGAACCGGTAGTAACCGGTGATGGCGATCATGGCCGCGTTATCCGTGGTGAGGTGGACCTCCGGTATGTAGACCTTCCAGCCATGCCTGACAGCCAGTTCCCGAATCCTGCTCCTGAGCCCTGAATTGGCGGACACGCCTCCGGCAAGGGCAATTTCCCGTATGCCCGTCCGACGGTATGCTTGTTCCAGTTTCCCGGCAAGGACGTCGACGATGGTCTTCTGAATGGAGGCACAGAGATCGTCCCGGTGCTTCGAAATAAAATCACGGTCCTCTTTGAGCCGGTCACGGATGAAATAAAGGAAGGAAGTTTTCAGTCCGCTGAAGCTGTAATCCAGTCCCCCAATCCTGGGCCTGCTGAACCGGAAAGCATCCGGGTTTCCCCCGGCCGCGTAACGGTCCACCATGGGTCCCCCGGGGTACGGGATCCCCATCACCTTGGCGCACTTGTCGAATGCTTCCCCGGCGGCGTCGTCAATGGTTTTGCCTATGGTCTCCATGCGGTTATAATCCTCCACGACGAGCAACTGGGTATGTCCCCCGCTGACCAGCAGGCTCAGGAAGGGGAAGGAAGGTGTTTCGGATGGGCCTTCCCCCTGTTTCAGGAAATGCACTATGATATGCGCCTGCAGATGGTTTACCTCGATGAGTGGGATGTTCCGTGACAGGGCCAGTCCCTTGGCAAAGGACGTCCCAACCAGCAGGGAACCGAGCAATCCGGGTCCCCGTGTAAAAGCAACCGCAGAGAGCTCCTGCAAGGTCGCACCGGCATCCCGAAGGGCCCGGTCCACCACGGGAACGATGTTCTGCTGGTGCGCCCTGGACGCCAGCTCGGGGACCACCCCCCCGTACTTCCGGTGTACCTCCTGGTCGGCTATGATGTTTGAAAGCAGCCTGCCGTCGCGGACCACGGCCGCGGCCGTGTCGTCGCATGAAGATTCGATTCCGAGAATGGTAACGGACATCTTAAGAATAAGAAAATGAGACTATTTTGACTATTTTTGTATCTAATTGCGTTTTACCGGAGGGGGAACGGCTTATTCAGACCGTTCCCGGGCTGGTTTCATTCATGGGCTGAAATTATAAAAAAAGTAATTAAAATATTGATCGTCCTTGCCGTGGGATTCTTCGCCGTTCCGGCGACGGCATTCATTGTCCTGCAGAACAGGCAGATACAGACCTACTTCGCCAAACGGATCGCATCCGTTGTCTCGGATAATCTGGAGGCGGACTTTTCGATCGAAGCGGTCGATATGATCTTTTTCAACCGCGTGGTCATGAAGGAGGTCCTGTTGAGGGACCAGCACCTGGACACGCTTCTATATTCCCCGAGCATGGTTGCAACCCTGAAAAGACTGAATACATCCCGTAAAAAAATCAGTCTCAGCCGGCTCAAGTTAGACCAGGCAACGATCCGGATCAGCATCGATACGGCCAATGTCAATAATCTCCAGTTCATCGTTGATGCCATTCGAAAGCCACACGATTCCACCCGGACGGACAAGTGGAAGATCGGCTTCGAGGCCATCGATCTGAAGAATTCCAGGTTCCTGTTCGATTACCGCTACATGCCGGAGGAAGTACCCTCCGGCATCAACTTTACAGATCTTCAAATCGGGGAGATGGACCTGAACATCCATGGATTCCAGATCGAAAACGACACCGTCCGCTTCCACATTGAACACCTGGCGTTAAGGGAAAAAAGCGGCTTTCTCGTGGAACACCTGGAGGCGGATGTGAACATCAACCGGCAGTTTTTCCTGTGGCGGGATGTACGTTTCAGGACACCCGACTCCGATGTTTCGGCAAACAGGATCGATTTCCGCTTCCATCAGTGGAAGGATTTCGGCAACCGGGGATTCCCGGCGAAGATAAGGCTCTGGTTCAGTTTTGAACCTTCGACGTTTTACTTCGGGGATCTCGCGTATTTCAGCCGTGTGTTCCGGGATTTTGATAACAGCGTGCGAATGTCAGGGGATCTCCGCGGAAGGATCAACTCCTTCAAAGGGGACGATATCGTGCTGGAATACGGGAATGACAGCCGTTTTTTCGGCAGCTTTGACCTGGTGGGACTGCCGGATTTCCAGGAGACCTACATGTACTTCGACATCCATGAACTGACCACCAGCGTTGAAGACATCGAATCGATACAGAAACCCGGCGCGGAAGGCGAGACCATCGACCTTTCGGAAAACCTGAGCCAGCTCGGCAACATCAGTTACCATGGCAAATACGCAGGATTCTACAACGATTTCGTGACATACGGTTCCTTCATTACGGATATGGGGAAAATCAGCTCCGACCTGTCCATCCGTCCGGAGGCCGGGGACAACGTCCACTTCAGGGGAGAACTGAGCACGGAAGGATTTGACCTGGGTCGCCTCGCCGACCTTGAAAGTCTGGCGGGGAGACTCAGCATGGAAGGCAACGTCGAGGGGGTCAGTTACCACGGCGGGGGACTCCAGGCGAAAATGGACGGAAATATACATCTTCTCGAATTGAACGGATATCCTTACCGGAACATGTACCTGGCGGGAGAACTGTCCAACCGGAAATTCGACGGATCCTTTTCCATCGCGGATCCCAATCTTAAAATGGAATTTTTCGGAAAGATCGATTTTACCGACACCCTCCCGGTCTTTGACTTTACCGCGAATGTGGACAAGTCCATGATGTATCCCCTGAACATTGTGACCTCCGACCCGAGCTATACCCTTTCCTGCTACCTTCGGGCTAATTTTGTCGGCGCCAACCTCAACGATTACGACGGGGAGATCAAGCTTGTGAACTCTCTTTTCCAGAAAAAGGATAAACAAATACAGATCTATGACTTCAACCTGCTCGCCCGGCATCGTCCGGATACGAACCGGATGAGCCTGCAATCAGACCTGGTGGACGCGGAAATCGTCGGGAATTACGAATTGGAGGAACTCGGCCGGGCAACGGGAGTGGTTCTGGCCCATTACCTTCCCTCGTTCCGGAACGTTGTGGATGTAAGCGATCGCCCGGATACAAATCTCAACAATTTCCATTTTTCAATCCATTTCAAGAATACCTTCCCCATTACTGATTTCTTCTTCCCGGAAGTCGGGATTGCACGCAATGCCTGGATCGAAGGCCATTATCATCCGGCCAGCCACGACTTCAGCCTGTTGGCCGAATTCCCGGAACTCAGGTGGAAAAATACCTCATACAAGGACTTCGGACTGAGCCTTGAAGCGGACGACAGTACCATCAGCCTGGAGTCAAGGGTCCTTCACCTGGAATCCGGATCGCGCATCCGCATGGACCAAATACACCTCGGTGCACTCGCCTGCAACGATGCATTCCGTTACAGCATAAACTGGCACAACGACAATCCGCATCAGCTTTATAA
>CAZNQG010000095.1:0-13021 GCA_964575235.1 uncultured Bacteroides sp. | reverse complement strand
GGCGGGAGGTATGGTAAATTTACCCTGTCCGGTGGCCTGCAGATAATAGGTATAGCTGATGGTATGGCTGGAAGTGCGCTTCCCGTTGATGATCTGGATGCTGGTGCTGGTACTCTGGTTCGGTCCGCTCAGCACATAAAAATCATTGATCTCCGGAGGAGTGAAGGAGGAAGGCCTGGCATTCACGGTGAATACAAGCCGGAACTGTTCTCCCACCCGTACCACCCGCGGAGCCTCTACGGAAAGACTGACCTCCTGGGCTCCGAGGGAGATCCCAAGCAAAAGAAACCATATGGTGGCAAGTTGCCTTCGCATTTACCAGTCTTTTAAAACCTTTACCCTTGCGGCCCGGGCTTTTTGTTTCTGAAGTTTTTCCTGCAATTTCTGTTCGTCCTGCTCCAAAGCCTGGAGCATTCGCTCGGCATCTTCCCTGGAGATCTGCTGTTCCTGCTGCTGTTGCTGATCCCGGTTCTGCTGATCCTGGTTCTGCTGTTCCTGCTGCTGTTGCTGATCCCGGTTCTGCTTGTCCTGGTTCTGCCGGTCCTGGTCCTGTTGATTCTGCTGCTGTTGCTGTTGTTGCTGCTGTTGCTGCTGTTGCTGCAGCAGGCTTTGCGCATAGGCCAGGTTATGCCTTGTCTCCTCATCCAGGGGATTGTTCCTCAGGGCGTTTTTATAAGCCTCGATGGATGCTTCCAACTGCTTTGCCTCAAGCAGTGAATTGCCCAGGTTATGGTAGAGCTGGGCGAGGTTCTCGGGATCCTCCTCGTTCCCGGCAAGCTTTTCGAAATTGCGGGCTGCATCCTCATATTTTTCCTGCTTGTACAGGGCATCGCCCAGGTTGAATTCACCGGCATAGGAATCCTCATCCTTATCCAGTGCCTTCCGGTAAAGGATCTCCGATTCATCGAATTTCCCGTCCTTGTACTCCCGGTTCCCCTGCCGGATGTACTTACGTTCCGCCTGTGCGAGCAGGGAAGCGGACAGGAACAATAAAAATCCGGACAGCAGTATGTTCTTGTTTATTTTCATGGCCGGTCGAATAGTTTTATTTTGCTTAACCAGCGGTTTTTCCGCTCCAGTATAAAGAAATCCAGCAGGAGAAGGAACAGGGCCAGCCCGAATACGTACTGGAAGCGTTCGTCGTAATCGGAGTAGACCTTGGCCTCCATTTCCTGCTTTTCCATCCGGTTGATCTCGTCAAAGAGCTTGTCCAGTCCCACACGCGTATCCGTCGACCGGATGTACACTCCCTCCCCTGCGGCGGCTATTCTTCTCAGCATGGGTTCGTCAAGCTTGGATATCACGGTTTGCCCTTGATTATCCGTACGATAGGTCTTCTGTCCACCGGATATCAGGGGAATGGGAGCACCCTGGGGCAGCCCGATCCCGATGGTATGCACCTTGATCCCTTTTTCCGCCGCCAGTTTTGCAGCCTCTACGGCGTCATCCTCATGGTTTTCCCCGTCCGTGATGACGATCAGGGCCTTGCTGGTCTCCTCCTGCTGTGTGAACGATCTCATTCCCAACTGGATGGCCGAACCGATAGCGGTACCCTGCTTTGGCACGATATCCGTACTGATGGTGCTCAGGAAGAGTTTAGCAGATATATAATCCGTCGTTATCGGGATCTGGATATAGGCATCCCCCGCGAATACGATCAGGCCGATCTTGTCGTTAACCAGGCGATCCACCAGCCGGGCTATGGCCTGTTTTGCCCTCTCAAGACGGTTTGGCTTTATGTCCTCGGCCATCATGCTGTTCGATACATCCAGCGCGATGATGATCTCCACGCCCTCCCGCTTGATCTCCCGCAATTTTGAACCGAATTGAGGCCTGGCAATTCCAAAGACCAGGGCTGCCAGGCACAGCAGAACCAGGATTGACTTCAGGACCGGTCTGGAAGCCGAATTCTCCGGCATCAGCGTACCGATCACATCCGGGTTCCCGAACCTCGCAAGAGCATTTTTGCGCAAGCGAAAAACAAGTGCGAATACCAGTGCCAGAACCGGTATCAGCAAAAGCAGGTAAAGATATTCTGTATTAGCAAACCTGAACATGGTTCCTTCAGCTTAAGGTATATTCCTGAAAACCAGGTACCTGATCAATATCTCCATCATAAACAGGACGGTTGCCAGCAAACCAAAACGCATGTACTCCTCCTCCCTATTACTGTACTCCCTTACATCAATTTTGGATTTCTCCATCTGGTCGATCTCCTTGTAGATCTCCCTGAGCTTATCGTTGTCTGTAGCCCTGAAATACCTTCCCCCCGTAATATCTGCGATCTGCTGCAGGGTTTCCTCGACGATTTCCACCCTTGCATTCTGGTATCTCATGCCATAGGGGGTCTGGACCGGAACGGGAGCCATGCCCCGGGTACCCACGCCGATGGTATACACCCGGATGCCGAAGGTTTTGGCTATCTCCGCGGCAGTCAGCGGGGCGATGGCCCCGCGGTTGTTCACCCCATCGGTAAGCAGGATGATCACCTTGCTCTTGGCCTTGCTGTCCTTCAGCCGCGTAACGGCATTGGCCAGTCCCATACCGATGGCAGTCCCGTCTTCGATCATTCCGCTCTGAATATCGTTGAACAGGTTGATCAGGACGGCATGATCGGAGGTCAGGGGGCACTGGGTAAAGCTTTCCCCGCTGTACACCACAAGTCCCATACGGTCTGTTTCCCTTCCGGAAACAAATTCAACAGCCACGTCCTTGGAAGCCTCCAGCCGGTCCGGCTTCAGGTCCTGTGCCAGCATGCTGCCCGAGATGTCCAGCGCGATCATGATGTCGATTCCTTCGGTGGTGACATCCTGCCAGCGGTTCACGCTCTGTGGCCGGGCCAGTACCACGATTGCAAGGGCTACGACAACCATCCTCAGGGCGAAAATGAGATGCCGCAGGTAAGGCCTGATGCCTGCCTGCTGCTGTTGAAGGGGACGGATGGCCGAGAACCGTATATGGGCAAACGCATCCCTTTCCTTCCAGATATACCAGCCCAGCATGGGTGCCAGAATGATCAGAAGGTACAACAGGCCCGGATTTGCAAAGGTCAGTTCACTCATCACACTTCCTCCGTTTCGGGTTCGACCCATTTCGTCTGTTCAACAAAATCATAGGCACGCTCCATGTTTTCCTCGTTATCCGTGGCAACCGGTTTCTGCCTGGCAAATTTCACCAGGTCGGCCAGGTTCAGCAGAAGTCTCAGTTTTTCCGAAAGGCCTTCCCTGTCCTCACCCGATGCAATCCAATCCTCCAGGATCTCAGTGCTGGTCATTTCCATGGCCGGTATGCCGTAACGCCGATCCATGTAACGACGAATGATCTCTGTAAGGCGTGTATAATAGGCTTTGAACTCGCTTTTTTGCCAGAGCTTCTCCTCCTTCAGCTCGCGCAGTTCCCTGAAAGCAATCACGTGGGCCGGTTCCTGGGGTTTCGGGGGACCGAAAAGGGGTTTGTTCATTTTCCTGCGGCGCAGGTACCAGAGCAGGAATACCAGCGCAGCAAGCACGATGATCCCGCCCAGGGCAAAGGGCAGAACCTCTAGAAAGCCTACCGGCATGTGGAGGGGGGCTTTTACATCGTAAAGAGCAGTGTCAACGGGAACCGTGTGCACCAGCAGGTACAGGGGGTTTGACTCCAGGCTGTCCATCCAGGTTCTGGACTGAAAACGGAATTTCATGGGGGGAATAACGTACAGTCCGGAATCAAAGGAAGTCAGGCGGTAACGCTTTAGGATCTGTAGCTCGCCGTTCTCCCGTGTGGTATCCGCAGGCCAGCTGCGGATCACCTCCACCTTGTCGACCAGGGTATCCCCGACCAGGGGAAAATCCACTCGGACCGGGGCAGGCTGGTGTACCCGGATCAGAAAGTGAAGGGTTTCCCCGATCCGAATCTGGTTGGTATCCAGTTCTGTACTGACCTCCACATACTGGGCCTGCATACCCTGATGGAGGCCAAACAGTACAAGTAAAGCCAGGTAAGTAATCGTTCCTTTGCCGCTCGACATTTCTCTATCTTTGCTTGAACAGGTTTACCAGGGGCCTGACGTAATCCTGGTCGGTCCGGAGGCTGACGGAGTCAACACCGGTGCGCAGCATCAAATCGCTGAAGGTTTCATGATCTCGTTTCCAGAATTCCGCAAAGGCTTCCCGGGTCTTTCGCAGGTCGGTGTCGATCCAGATGGTTTGCCCGGATTCGGCATCCCTCAGCCTGACCAGGCCTGCCCTGGGCAGTTCGGTTTCACGCAGGTCGTATATGTTCAGGGCGATCAAATCGTGCCTTTTATGGGCAATCCTAAGGGCTTCCTCGTAGTCTTCGTCTATGAAATCGGATATGAGGAAAGCCGTGCACCTTTTCTTGATCGCATTGCTGAAGTACCGGAGCGCTTCCGAGATATTGGTGCCGGGATTCTCCGGCTCGTAATCGATCAGTTCACGTATGATCCGGAGGATATGCTGCCTCCCCTTTTTGGGCGGTATGAACTTTTCGACCCGGTCGCTGAACAGGATCACCCCGATCTTATCGTTGTTCTGGATAGCAGAAAAGGAAAGTACTGCTGCTATTTCCGTGATCATGTTCTTTTTAAGCTGGGTCTGCGTGCCGAAATTCCGTGAACCGCTGACATCGATCAGCAGGATGACGGTGAGTTCCCTCTCCTCCTCGTAGATCTTGATGTATGGATGGTTGAAACGGGCCGTTACGTTCCAGTCGATGCTTCGGATGTCGTCCCCGTACCGGTATTCCCTCACCTCGGAAAAGGCCATTCCCCGGCCTTTAAAAGCAGAATGATATTCCCCGGCAAAAATATTTTTAGACAGTCCCCGGGTTTTAATCTCGATCTTCCGTACCCTTTTTATCAGTTCTGTTGCTTCCACCTCCATCAATGATATCTATTCTTTTTCCCCGTCTCTCGTGGTTATGGTGAAGAACCAGTCACCCGCAGTAAGTGTGATCCTGTATTTTCTCCCCTCATGGATGTAATACCAGTTGTCTTCTGCCGTGGCTTCATAATTTGAGTTCAACCCGGACACCACCTTATTCAGCATGGAATAATCGCACATCCATTTCGAACAAATGCAGGTATCCTGTTCGTCAAAGAAATAGATCAGTGTCTGGTTCCCGAGATTGTCCATGTATTTCACCATATTATACACCGTGTTTCTCGATGAATTGTCCTCGTACAGCTCCCGGTTGTGTTCCTTCATCAGGCTCCGCACTTCCGATTTGTGCTTGCCGATATATTGCTGTCCCCGTGCCTGTCCGGGCAGGGCAAACAGAAGCAGGATCCATATGAAGGGAAGCCATTTCATGATATCCCGTTTATATATATTAAGGTACTTCGACGGTATTCAGTATATCCGTTATGATGTCCTCGCTGGTGATGTTCTCGGCTTCGGCTTCGTAGGTCAGGCCGATCCGGTGCCTCATAACGTCGTGGCAAACGGCACGGATGTCTTCAGGGATCACGTATCCCCGCCGCTTTATGAAGGCATAAGCCTTTGCGCCCATGGCCAGGTTAATGCTCGCCCTGGGGGAGCCCCCGTACTGGATCATGTTTGTATAACGGTCCAATCCGTACTGTTCAGGATACCGTGTGGAAAAAACGATGTCAAGGATGTAGCGTTCGATCTTCTCATCCATGTAAACTTCCTTGACAATGCTGCGGGCTTTCATTATCCCGGCCGGTTTCACAACCTTGCCGGCTTTGGGAAATACCTCCGCAATGTTCTCCCTTACGATCAGTTGTTCCTCGTCCCTGCTCGGGTAATCGATGACCACCTTCAGCATAAACCGGTCAACCTGGGCTTCGGGAAGCGGGTAGGTCCCCTCCTGCTCAATTGGGTTCTGGGTTGCCAGCACCATAAACGGCTGTTCAAGTTCGTAGGTACGGGGCCCGATGGTAACCTGTTTTTCCTGCATTGCTTCGAGCAGTGCACTCTGGACTTTGGCAGGGGAGCGGTTGATCTCATCGGCCAGGATGAAATTGGCGAATACGGGACCCTTCTTCACTTCGAACTCCTCTTTTTTCTGGCTGTAAATCATGGTGCCGATCAGGTCCGCCGGCAGTAGATCCGGTGTGAACTGGATCCTGCTGAAACCGGCATCGATGGTCTGGGCCAGAGTGTTGACGGCCAGCGTCTTGGCCAGTCCGGGCACCCCTTCCAGCAGAATGTGCCCGTCGGTCAGCAAGCCGATGAGCAGGCTGTCGATCAGATGCCTCTGTCCCACGATCACCTTGCCGATCTCCATATTGATCATTTCCACGAAGGCGCTTTCTTTTTCGATCTTTTCGTTCAGTTCTTTAATGTTAACCTTTTCTGTCATCATATTATGGAATTTTAAAAAGCACCCAAAAATAGCATTTGAGAATTTGATTTCAAACACCCTGCCGGGCAACGGGTTCGGAATGACATATCCTAATACAGGCCAGGTGCAGGCTTGCGCGGAGGGTTAAAAAATGTTAAAGCGGCGGTAGGCCCATGCCGATGCCGGTGCTTATCTGTACCAAGGAGGTTTGATACCTCCGTTAACGGGATCCGCGTCGAGCACCCAGATGCCCCTTCCGTGGGTGGCGATGACGATCATGTTATCCCTGGGGTGGATCACCAGGTCGTGCACGTAGGCGGAAGGCAGGTCGCCGAGAACGCTGTAGGTCTTTCCCCCGTCCCGGCTGACACAGACCCCTACATCTGTTCCCACGTAAAGAATATCCTCGTTTACAGGGTCTTCCCGGATAACGTTCACGGGTCCGATGGGGATGTTCCCCGAGACATCCTCCCATGTGTTCCCGAAATCGGTCGATTTCCAAACATACACCTGGAAATCATCGTCCCGTTTCCCGTTCTGGGTCATATAGACCGTGCCGAGCTCGAACCCGGATGCCTCCAAGCGGGATATCCATTTATTCCCGGGCACACCCTTCAGTATTTCGGTCCACGTCTTTCCGCCGTCCCTGGTGCGGTGCAGTCTCCCGTCGTCGGTTCCGGCATAGATCAATCCGAACTTCAGGGGTGACTCCGAAATGCTTGTAAGGGTCTGGTAGGATATGTCTCCCATTTTAGCCGGGTTGTTATGACTCAGGTCCGGGCTGATGTACTTCCAGGTGTTGCCGAGATCCCTGGACATCAGCAGGCATTGCATTCCATGGTATACGATATCGGGATTGTGGGGGGAAAGAATGAATGGGGCGAGCCACTGGCCTCTCAGCTTGGGTTCTTCGGGGTAAGTTTCGGGCAGGAGTCCCTTGGTGTGTTCCCACCAGTTCTCACCGGCACCCATGTCGGTTCTTTGTATCCTGCCATAGAATCCGGCTGAGAATACCATATCCGTGTTCTCCGGGTGAATGGCGTGGCTTGAGCCCTCCCCCCCGGGAGCCCATTCGAATTCGACGGGTTCGAGTGCATCCCTTCCAGCGCTGAGGTCAACGGTGCCGTACATGCTCCCGTGATCCTGGACCGAACCGTATACCCGGAAGGGATCCTTCATATCGCAGCTTACGTTGAAGAACTGCACCGCGGGAAGGTTGCCGGTCCAGCAGTTCCAGTTCTCCCCGCGGTCATAGGAAACACAAACGCCCCCGTCGTTGGCGTTCAGCAGGTAATCCGTGTTGTCCGGATCGATCCACAGCCCGTGGTGGTCGCCGTGCATACCCCGGAGCCGCCGGAAGGTCCTGCCCCCGTCGTTCGAAACATTGAGCCCCAGTCCCATTGTATATACCGTGTTCTCATCCGCCGGGTCAACCCGTATCTGCCCGAAAACCCATCCATAGGTGGCCGAGTGCCGCTCCATGTAGGTTCTCATCTCATCCGTCAGCCCGCTGACCTGCACCCAGTGCATGCCGCCGTCATCCGAACGATATACCGTAGCTCCCTTTATGATTCCGCGGGAAGGCCTCCCGTATGAATCCATCCGTCCGGTCTGCTGGTCCTCCGCCATCTCGTAGTTGTCCACGAAGGCATAGATTACACTGGGCCTGGATGCGCAGAGGTCGATGCCGATGCGTCCCCGTTTGGAGGGCTCCGGCAGTCCGGTGTTTATCTTTTCCCAGTTCTCCCCGCCGTCCGTGGTTTTCCATATCCCGCTGTGGGCGTAATCCTTTTCGGTGCGCGGATCGTTCCATTTTTTACGGATCCGCTGCCAGGTTGCCGCATAAAGGACCCTGGTATCGGAAGGATCCATGACCAGGTCGATGGCCCCGGTCATATCGTTGACGTACAGTATATTTTCCCATGTCCTGCCTCCATCCGTGGTCTTGTACACTCCCCGGTCCCTGTTGGGGGTCCATTCCGCCCCCGAAGCCGCCACATAGACTTCATCGGAATTGCCGGGATTTACAACGATGCGGGCAATGGTATATGTGTTTTCCAACCCCATGTGCGTCCAGGATTCCCCGCCGTCTTCGGTCTTATAGATCCCGCATCCCGCCATGGAACTTCGGAAGATGTTGGCTTCCCCAGTGCCGATCCAAACAACATCGGGGTTTCCCGGATCGATGGCCAGGTCACCGATGTCGGTTGTCACCGCGTCCTCGAATACCGGTTCCCAGGTGACGCCTTCGTTGATGGATTTCCACACGCCCCCCGATGCAGTGGCAGTCCATATCGTATAGTTTTGCCCCCTGGGCCGGACGGCCTCGATGTCGGTGCATCGCCCACTGATGTTCGTCGGGCCAAGGAACTGCCAGTGAAGCTGGGCCAGCGTAGAGGTATCCCTCAAAGCCTGGTGTCGTTCGTATAATTCGAGTCTGGTTTTTCCTTCGGTCACCGGGGCTTTCTGGGCCGTTGTGAAACCGCAGGAGACGAAAGCCAGCAGAATCGCCGGCAAGGATGCTCTGATGGTCATGATGATCTTGATTATGGTTTCTTTTAAAAATACAAAATATACTACTTTTATCTTTATTATACATGCAGGCTGACCCATGAAAAACAGGTATTTCCTGAAATTATCCTACAAGGGAACCGCCTACCACGGCTGGCAGGTACAGCCCAACGCCCCCACCGTCCAGGAAATCCTGAATAACGACATGAGTCTCCTTCTGCGGGAGGAGATCCGGCTTACGGGCTGCGGGAGGACCGACACCGGGGTGCACGCGAGGGAATTCTATGCCCATTTTGACACACCAAAATCCGGGCTTGCCGGGAATGCGGACTTCCTCCACCACCTCAACGGAAAACTGCCGGTTGACATAGCTGTCCACGATGTCCTGTCCGTCCGTCCGGAGGCCCACGCACGTTACGACGCCATCTCCCGCACCTATGAATACCATATCATGCGGGCCAAGGAGGTGTTCCAGAGGGAGTACTCTCACTATGCCTACGGTGATCTGGACACGGAGGCCATGCAGCGGGGAGCAGATATCCTGAAAGAATACACGGATTTCACAAGTTTCAGTAAAGCCGATGCGGAAGTCGACACGCACGAGTGCAGGATTATGGAAGCCCGCTGGGAGGTGTCGGATCGCAGGCTGGACTTTACCATAACGGCTGACCGTTTCCTGCGGAACATGGTCAGGGCCATCGTAGGCACACTGCTGGACGTGGGGTTCGGGAAGACCGGCCCGGAAGAGCTCCGGCAGATCATTGAAAGCAGGAACCGCTCCAATGCCGGCACATCCGCACCGGCCAGGGGTCTGTTCCTCACTTCCGTCCGATACCCCCCGGAGATCTTTCGGACCGCGTCCTGAATCCGCCGTCCATCCCTGCTGCCATCCTCCCGGTCCCGCCGGGGGGTAGGTTGTTATGCATCGGGCCGTACGGCACGGGATGGCTGCAGGTCGGCCGTTTAGTCGGCTTTCCATATCTCCCAGGCCCGGTCAGCCTGCAGTTCAAGCATTTCAAGACCGTTCTTGATGCGAGCCCCCTTTTCCCTGCCGAGCCGGAGAAACGTGGATTCTTCCGGATTGTAGACCAGGTCGTAAAGCAGGTGCCGGGGATCGAGAATATCGTACGGGATATCTGGGAATGATGATACATCGGGCCAGGTGCCCAGAGGAGTGGTATTGATGATCAGGGTATGTTTGAGGATGACGGACAGACAGAGGTCCTTGTACATGAGCTGTCCCGGCAGGTGTTTCCTGGATACGAACCGGTATGGGATGCCCAGTTGTCCCAGTACGTGGCTGACGGCCTTCGAAGCTCCGCCGGTACCGAGCACCAGCGCGGCCTGCTCCCCCTTTCCCTGGAGCAGTGGAACCAGGGATTCACGAAAGCCGTAAACGTCCGTATTATAACCCTTCAGATGCCATTCCCTGCCCTGCCTTTGTATTTTTACCGTATTGACCGCCCCGACCTCCCGGGCCTCCGGGTCCATTTCGTCCAGAAAGGGCAGGATCTGTTCCTTGTATGGAATGGTTACGTTGAAACCGGTGAGTTCCCTTTCCTTCCGGATCAGGTCCTTGATCAAATCGATGCGGAGGATCGGCAAATTGAGGTAGGCATAACCTTCAATGCCTTCATCCCTGAACTTCTTGGCAAAGTAGTTCTCTGAGAATGAGTGGGTCAGCGGGTATCCTATGAGGCCGAGTAATTTCATCCTAGCGTTTTAGATTGCAGGGATTTCCATGATGCATTCCGGTAATGACCCGGGCAATCTGAACTACAGGGTGCTTGCCCTTTTTTTGCCAAATCCCTCGAATGCGAAGATAAGACAAAATCCTGCCAGAGCCAGCAGAACAGCCCAAAGGAGTTGCGGGTCCGTTCCTCCGAGTTCCTCGAAGCGTCCCGGAAGCACGTTCCGCTCGACCAGAGGCCGGGCGATGCCGTGCGAATCCAGGTATTCCTCCACGGTGATCTTCCAGGGCCATATCTTGTTCAGGGACCCGATCATGAACCCCGACAACACGGCGATGGTCAGATGATGGTATTTTCGC
Source organism: uncultured Bacteroides sp. (assembly GCA_964575235.1). GTDB lineage: Bacteria > Bacteroidota > Bacteroidia > Bacteroidales > SM23-62 > SM23-62. Next base: position 2,154 of record CAZNQG010000095.1, on the reverse strand, counting down.
AGGAGCCAGGAAAGCAGGTGGGAAAAGGATACGATGCCCACCAGAGCCCCCATGAGCAAAACGGCAATCACCGAAATCCTTCCCTCGTTCAGGGCATTCAGGATGAACTGGTATTTCCCCAGGAGCAGGAGGATAAAACTTCCCGATATTCCCGGAAGGATCATGGCGCATATGGCGAGGGCACCCGAAAGGAAGATGAACCACCAGGCCTCGGTGGTGTCAGCCGGGGTAATGCCGGTGATGATCCAGGCAACGCCGATGCCTACCAGAAGGCTGATGACGGTGCCCACGTTCCATTTCTCAATGCTTCGTGCAATAAAAACGGCCGATCCGACGATCAGGCCGAAGAAAAAGGACCATATCAGGACCGGGTGATTGATCAGGAGGTATTCCAGAAGCCTGGCAAGGGTCAGCACCGAGATCAGGATGCCGGCCACCACCGACAGCAGGAAATTGCCGTTAATTGCTTTCCAGAAGGAAGGAATGTCTTCCTTCCATATCCTGCTTATGGTTGCGTAATCAATGTTTTTAATCGAGTGTACCAGTTCTTCGTATATCCCGGTTATGAATGCAATGGTCCCGCCGCTGACACCGGGGACCACGTCCGCTGCGCCCATACCCATTCCCTTCAGCATGAGCATGCCGTAGTCTCTCCAGGTTCTTTCATTCATAATTTTCTGTCGTGGAAGGATTCGGGTAGAAATTCGAAGAAAGTATCGCCCCTGAGTCCAAGGCGCAGGCTTTCCAGCGCCACCACCTCTGCCGGGGCAATGTTACCCAGGTTGACGTTGCATCCCAGGAACCTGATGAACCATGCCTGCTGGTTTTTGGCGGGGGCCTCCCAGATGACGTTGTCCATATCCACGTGCTTGATGATGTCATCGATCAGTTCAATGTTCGCCGATCCGTCCTTCTGGTATATCCCGATCGTCCCGCTCTCCCTGGCTTCTCCGATTACTTTCCAGGACCCGGCCTCCAACTCGGTTTTCATCATCCCTACCCATTGGTCGTTCGGGATCTCCACTCCGGAAACCTTGTATCCCACCTCGGAGATCACGGTGATTTCGGATGAGAGGATCCGGATGTATTCCAGCTTCGATTCATGGGGCATGGCCATCGACCCGTCCGAGATCTCCGCATACTCGATCTTATAACGGTCGACAAAACGGCGGAATTCATCGAACTTACCACGGATCTCGAACAGCTCGAAAAGGGTCCCACCGAAATAGGGTATAAGGCCCCCGTCCTTGTAAATCCGTATCTTATCTTCCAGTCCCTTGCTGATCAGGGCCGTACCAAATCCGAATTTCACCAGGTCGGTGTATTCGGAGCTGGAGCTTACGAAATTTTCGGCTTCCCTAACGCTCAGGCCTTTGTCCATCATCATGGTAAGTCCCGATTGGCGTGGTTTGTCCGTTCTCTTGGGAATGTGGGGCAGATCAAGGTTCATGGTCATCGTATTTTAATTTTTCTTTCCTGGATTCCTGGACGGAAGGTATTTTTCCAGTAATTCAACGTATTCGGGTTCATCGGTCATCCGGGGACTGATCTTGTTTATCGACCGGTTTGCGGAATAATCCAGCTTGAGTCCCTTTTCAAAAAACTTCAGGGACCGCCCCGGGTTCCCCAGCAGGTGATAATAAGCCGAAAGGTGGAAATTAACCAGGCCTACATCAAAGGTATGGCTGTAGGAATCTTTCAGGACATTGACAGCCTTTTCGGTATCTCCCCGCTTGAATTCAAGATGGGCAAGGTTTATCCATGCCTCATCGTCATATGGATCGAGCTCTGTAGTCCGGGTATAGGCCTTTATCGCATCGGTATGCGTCCCCAGGTGTGCATGGATGTTTCCCAGGGTATACCAGAAATCGGGATTTTCCTCGTCCAGGGAAATGGCCTTGTTCACGTAAAAAAGAGCATCCCGGTATAATTTCTGGAACAGGTAGCATACGGCAATTCCGTACCAGCTTTCGGCAAAGGAAGGATCCACCTTCGTGGCCTTCTCGTAAGCCTTGATGGCTTCCCCATAGCGCTCAAGCTTTTCGAGCGCCTCCCCCAGGTAACAATGCGCCAGCACGTTTTCGGGTTCAAGACCGATGCAGTCCCGGTAAGCGTTGATGGCCTCCTCGTATTCGCCCAGGTTGGCCGCGCCAT
>CAZNQG010000094.1:5148-13152 GCA_964575235.1 uncultured Bacteroides sp. | reverse complement strand
CCAGAGCACAACGGCTACCAAGATCATGCTTTTCGACCGGGCGGCTTCCCTGGTCTCCCGGGTTAGCCTGCCGCACCGGCAGATTTACCCGGAAGCGGGTTTCGTCGAGCACGATCCGCAGGAGATCTTTGAGAATGCGCGCGGGGGCATGATAAAAATCCTGGAACAGAACCGGGTCCGTACGGGCGAAATTGCCGCCCTGGCCATCACCAACCAGCGGGAAACCGCCATGATCTGGGACCGCCGTACCGGCCGGCCCCTGCACAATGCGGTAGTCTGGCAGTGCCGGCGGGGCGCCCCCTACTGCGATGAGCTGAAGGGTCTAGGCCTGGAGCAAACCTTCCTCGATAAAACGGGATTGATCATCGATCCGTATTTTTCGGCCAGCAAGCTGCGCTGGATCATGAACCATGCACCGGATGCAAAGGCAAGGGCGGAAAACGGGGAACTCCTCCTGGGCACCATGGACAGCTGGCTTCTTTGGAAACTGACCGGGGGCGAGGTGCATGCGACGGACCATTCCAACGCCTGCCGGACCATGCTTTTCGATATCCATGAGCTGAAATGGGACCCGGAGCTGATGGGCCTGTTCGACCTTCATCCTTCCATGTTCCCCGAATGCAGGTACAGCGACGAGATCTTCGGGCATACTGATCCCGCGGTGTTCCCCGGCGACCCGCTTCCCATATCGGGGCTCCTGGGCGATTCCCACGCGGCCCTGTTCGGGCAGCACTGCTTCTCCCCGGGCATGGCCAAGGCTACTTACGGGACCGGTTCGTCCATCATGATGAACATCGGCCGGAAGCCGCTGAAGGCTCCACGGGGACTGGTAACCTCCATCGGGTTCAGCATGCAGGGCAAGGTGGATTATGTATACGAAGGCAACATCCACTCCACCGGCGATACCATCAACTGGCTGGTGAACGAACTGGAGTTGATCGGGGAAGCCTCGGAAACCGAGACGCTTGCCACTTCCGTTGCCTCGACCGGCGGGGTGTACATGGTGCCGGCTTTCGTGGGACTCGGGGCGCCCTACTGGGATCACCGGGCCCGGGCGACGATTTCCGGCATTTCCAGGGATACCCGTAAATCCCATATCGTACGGGCGGTACTCGAAAGCATTGCCTACCAGGTGCGGGACCTGATCGACCTGATGGAGAAAGAGGGCGATGTCGCGCTGAAAGAGCTTAGGGTGGACGGGGGACCGACACGGAATGATTTCCTGATGCAGTTCCAGTCCGACATGCTCGACCGCGAGGTGGTCCGCTCGGCCATCGAGGAAATATCCGCCCTGGGCTCGGCGTCTATGGCGGCACTGGCATGCGGGTTCTGGAAGGACCTGGACGAGATCCGCAGCCTAAGGAAAGGGGATGAAGCCTTCCGCCCGGACATGGATGAAAGGCCCCGGGAGGAACTGTACGCAGGATGGAAGAAAGCCGTCGAAAAAACCCTTATGAAATAGAAACTGGATTAACTATTAAAATAACCGACCATGAAAATGAAAAAACAGACTTTCGGGGTGATCATTGCAACCCGGAACATCTTTAATTTCCAGCTTGCCGTGGAGGCCAGGAAAAAGGTTCTTGACCTCCTGGATAAGCTCGGGTACGGGTACGTGATCCTCCCTGAAAAGGAGACCCCCACCGGCAACATCGAGGGGTACCCGGATGCAAAGAAATGCGCGGAACTGTTCCGAAAGAACCGCGATGTGATCGAGGGGATCATCGTCGTGTTGCCGAACTTCGGCGATGAACTGGGCGTTGTGAATACCATACAGCTTTCGGGCCTGAAGGTGCCGGTTCTCGTGCAGGCCTGCGACGACGATAACGACAAGGTGGACGTGAAGAGCCGGCGGGATGCCTTCTGCGGGAAGCTATCGGTGTGCAACAACCTCTACCAGTACGGGATCCCGTTCACCGATACGGTGTACCATACGTATTCCCTGGACAGTGCCGAATTCAAGGATGACATCCGCAAGTTTGCCGGGATCTGCCGGGTGGTCGGGGGACTGTCAAACCTCCGCGTGGGCGCGATCGGAACCCGGCCCATCGGGTTCCAGACCATGCGGTTCAGCGAAAAGATCCTCCAGCAATACGGAATCACGGTGGTCCCGGTGGATATGTCCGAGATCATTGCCGCGGCCGAGAAGATCGACGAGGGAGATACCGCCGTGACAGAAAAGGTCGAGGCCATCCGGAATTACGGAAGCTGTACGGCGGTGGCAAAGAACAAGATCTCCCGGCAGGCGCGGTTCGGCCTGGCGGTGGAGCGATGGATCGAAGAGAACGAGATTAACATATCCGCCATCCAGTGCTGGGAATCCCTGGAGAAGAATTACGGATGCGCGGCCTGCGTGACCATGAGCATGATGGGGGAAAAGCTCATGCCCTCGGCCTGCGAGGTCGACGTGGCCGGCTCCATTGCCATGTATGCACTGGCCCTGGCGGCACAGCAGCCCTCGGCCATCCTGGACTGGAACAATAATTTCGCGGAGGAACGAGACAAGGTGGTCTGCACCCACTGCAGCAACTTCCCGAAATCCTTCTTCCAGAACGAGATCGAAATCGGGAGCCTGGATGTGCTGGGCACCGTGCTGGGAAGCGAGGATACCTTCGGGGCGGTCAAGGGCAAGGTCGCTCCCGGCGATATGACCTATTTCCGCATATCGACCGATGACCGCTGGGGCATCGTCAAATCCTACCTCGGGGAAGGCGTCATTACGGACGACCCTTACGGGATGGACGGAGGCATCGCCGTTTGCCGGGTTCCCCGCCTGCAGGACCTGATGAAGCATCTGTGCAGCAACGGCTACGAGCACCACGTCGGAATGGTCCGCGGTCACGTGGCGGATATCCTCGAGGAGGCGGTGGGGAATTACCTGGAATGGGAACTTTACAGGCATAAATAACCAAACGCAAACATCATGATACTGGTACATCATTACGGACTGGCCGTTTTCTTTTTCGTGATCACCATGATATGCTGGGGATCCTGGGCCAATACGCAGAAACTTGCCGCCAGGACCTGGCGATTTGAATTGTTTTACTGGGACCTGTCCCTCGGCCTGCTGCTAACCGCAACCCTGGCCGCCTTTACCCTCGGGAGCCTGGGCAATGAGGGGAGGCCCTTTTTAGAGGACCTGGCTGCGGCCGATGCCCCGAGCATCCTGAACGCGATGCTGGGAGGCATCGTATGGAACCTCGGGAACATCTTGCTGGTGGCGGCCATTGCAGTGGCGGGCATGTCCGTCGGCTTTCCCATCGGCGGGGGCATAGCCTGGATCCTCGGGATCGGGGTGAACTTCATCCTGGTGATCCTGGATCGTGGAAAGCCCGAGGGGAACGTCTACCTACTTTTCGGCGGGGTGATCGTGATCTGCCTGGCCATATACCTGAGCATGCTATCCTACCGCCGCCTGGCTAAGGAACAGAAAAAACCATCGGCAAAGGGGATCCTGCTTTCGGTGGCAGCCGGGGTACTGATCGCCTTTTTCTACGGGCTTGTGGTCAAATCCCTCGACAACGGTTTCCTGGCGGGCGGAAGCGGAACACTGACCCCGTTTACGGGGGTGTTCCTCTTTGCAGTGGGCGTTTTTATCAGCACCTTCGTGTTCAATCCCTTTTTCATGCGCTTCCCGGTGGAAGGGGAACCCGTGAAAATGAAGGAATATCTCCGGGGCAGCCTGCGGACGCACAGCACGGGGGTGATCGGGGGACTGATATGGATGACCGGCATGGTGGTTAGTTTTATGTCCGCCGGGGCATCCAATCCAGCCGTGTCCTATGCCCTGAGCAACGCGGCACCGGTGGTGGCGATCCTCTGGGGTGTATTCATCTGGAAGGAATTCCGGGATGCTCCGAAAGGGACAAACCTGATCCTGGGATTGATGTTCGGTTTGTTCCTCGTGGGACTGGCGCTCATAACCGCATCCAACGCTTAAAGGTAACCTGAATGTTGACGGACCGGGAATTGGAGAAAGCCGCCATTGAGATCCGGAAAAGGATCCTGGAGATCATCTTTTCCGCTTCGGGCGGACATACCGGGGGATCCATGTCCTCTGCCGACATCCTTGCAGTGCTTTACCTGGATGTCCTGAAGGTACGTCCAGCCGACCCGCTCTGGCCGGAACGGGACCGGTTCATCCTTAGCAAGGGGCACTCGGTGGAGGCCTTCTATGCCGTTCTGGCAAAAGCAGGCTTCATTCCGGATGAATTGCTCGATACATACGGCCGTTTCGACTCGGCCCTGGCCGGGCACCCGGTTAACAAAATTCCGGGGATCGAAGTAAACTCGGGAGCATTGGGGCACGGGCTGTCGGTCGGGACCGGGCTGGCCCTTGCCGCAAAGCGGGACGGAAAGAGATACCGGACCTTTGTGCTGACGGGCGACGGGGAGCATGGGGAGGGTTCGGTGATGGAGGCCGCCGCCGCTGCGGGCCATTACGGGCTGGATAACCTGGTTGCCATCATCGACCGGAACAAGCTGCAGATCAGCGGTTATACAGAGGACCTTTTGAGAATAGATGACCTGAGGAAAAAGTACGAGGCCTGCGGATGGGCCGTCCGGGAATGCGATGGGCACCATGTCGGGGAGCTGAGAAAGTTCCTGAAAGCCACTCCCTTCAAGAATGGCAAACCTTCCTTTCTAATGGCACATACCATCAAGGGCAGGGGCGTTTCATTCATGGAGAACGATGCCTCCTGGCACCACAGGGTTCCCAGCCCGGAACAATTCAAGCAGGCCATGGAGGAACTGGACAAAAAAATGGAGGAACTGGAAAGGGAAAAAGGGGAGGCAAGTCATGACGGCTGAACTTAAACCCTGCAGGAAGGTCTTTACCGAGGTCCTTCTGGAAGAGGCCAGTAAGGACCCGGACATTTTCGTAGTGACCTCAGACGCGCGCGGCAGCGTAACCCTGGTTGATTTTGCTGCCGAACTGCCGCGGCAGTTCGTCGAAGTAGGCATTGCCGAGCAGAATGCGGTGGGGATCGGCGCGGGACTCGCACTTGCCGGTAAAAATGTTTTCGTTTGCGGTCCTGCAAGCTTTTATTCCGCCCGGAGCCTGGAACAGATCAAGGTGGACGTGGCTTATTCCGGAACCAGTGTCAAGGTCATCGGGGTCAGCGGGGGTGTCAGCTACGGGGCCCTGGGCGCAACCCATCACAGCTTGCACGACATTGCCGTCATGCGTTGCTTTCCGGGACTGAACATCCATCTTCCGGCGGACCGGCACCAGACGGCCTGGCTCACCCGTCGGCTTGTAAAATCCAGAGAGCCCGCTTATGTTAGGATGGGCAGAAATGCAGTGCCGGACGTATATACCGAAAAGGACAACTTTTCACCGTGCCGGGCAACCCTGGTCGAGGAGGGAAGGGACATAACCATCATCGCCACTGGGGAAGCCGTATACCATGCACTGGGGGCTTCAAAAGAACTGAGAAAGGACGGCATACGTGCCAGGGTGCTCGACATGCACACCATAAAGCCCTTTGATTCGGATGCGGTCCTCCGGGCCGCCGCCGAAACGGGCTGCATCCTGACCGTTGAGGAACACAGTATCTTCGGGGGACTCGGATCCGCCGTGGCGGAAGTAACGGCCCAGCATCATCCCGTTAAGCTGGGGATCCTGGGTTTCCCGGACGAGAATGCGATCCATGCACGGCCCCTTGATATTCTCGAGCATTACGGGCTTACCGCACCGGGAATAAGCCGTTATGCAAAGAAGCTGCTGTCGAATAGATGATCCGTTTTTTTTTCTGGATGATAACGATTACATTTACCTTAACCAAATAATATGTACTTATGGCCAGTATGAATGACATCGCCAGGCGTGCCGGCGTGTCAATCGCTACGGTTTCCCGTGTACTCAACAACAACGGAAATGTAAACGAGGTAACCCGGGCAAAGGTCCTGAAGGCCATCAAGGACCTGAAATACCAGCCCAGCCGGGTTGCCAAACGACTTCGCTCAAAAAGCGTTACCAGCCATATGCTCGGGGTGCTGATCCCGGACATCCAGAACCCTTTCTACGTGGATGTGCTGAGGGGCATAGAAGAAACAGCTTACCGTAGGAACTATGCCATCATCATGTGTAATTACGGGCAGGAAGAGAAAAAGGAAAAACTGTACCTGGAGATCCTGCGTTCCGAGGCCATCGACGGGCTCATTGCGGCTCCCGCCAGGGAAGACGATCCCCTGTTGAAAAAAATGGTCAACGAAGGTTTACCCGTGGTGTGCGTTGACCGTGGACTGGAAGGAATGGATGTTGATATTGTTGTGGTAGACAACCGGGAAGGTGCATACAAGGCCGTGCAGTTCCTGATCGAATCGGGGTACTCCAGGATCGCCTATATTTCCGGACTGCCTTCCATCCCGACGAGCCGTCAGCGTGAGCTCGGATACCGGGATGCCCTACATGAAAACCACCTGCCTGTGGATGAGGACCTGATCCGGCACGGGGACTCGAAATACGAAAGCGGCCTGAGGCTCTGCAATGAGTTGCTGAGCCTCCCGAAGCCTCCCGATGCGATCTTTGCCGGCAACAACCTGATCACCCTGGGAGCCCTGGAAACCATACATAAAAAGGGACTGAAGATCCCGAAAGACATTGCCATCATAGGCTTTGACGACATGATCTGGTCGAATTCCCTCAGTCCCCCCCTGTCCGCTGTCAGGCAGCCCGCATGGGAGATCGGCAAGCGGGCAGGGGAGCTTTTGATACAGCGGATCGAGGAGCCCGGAAGGGCCTGCATACAGATGATCCTGAAGACCGAACTGATGAAGCGCAGTTCGACCTGACCCGGAACTCCCACCAAACGGGCGATTTGAGAAATAAGTCTCAAAAATTATGTAAACGATTTCATTTTTTTTAATAAATGACGTAATATTGTATCACATTCAGAGAATCTTATGCCCTGTAAACGATTTAAAATATCATATCAATAACTAATTCTATTTACTAACCCTTTAAACCACATTTTATGAGAAAAACCTTATTCTTTTTAATCGCTATGCTTGGGATGGCTATGTCCGTTTCAGCACAGCAGGACATCCTGGTCATCGGTAACAAGGATACCACTGCCATGATGAGAAGCGACAGCGCTGTGATTGCAGCTCTCATGGGCATGGGATACAATGTCCTTTATACCGAGGATGATTCAGTGAATGTCACTACCTTCGATTTCTCACCCTATGATGCCATCGTGATCGGAGAGGTTGCCAGCTCCAGCAAGCTGACGGGCATGGTTACGAATTACGGCTACCCCCTGCCGATCGTTAACCTGAAAGGTAACCTGATGCGCTATGACAGATGGAACTGGGTACAGTATGACGGAACCCCTCCGGATAAAAACGATTATCTGGGTTACCGGGAAGCAGAGAACGATTCAGTTTGCGAGAAGGGCGGCAGGAAGATGGAGATCCTGAATGAGGATCACTACATCACCCAGGATTTTGATGAAGGAGATACCATCGACTGGACCACGGTCCCGTGCGATTACGACAAGAATCTCAAAGCCCTGGGGTATGACCTGACCCAGAACATGAGCGGTGCAGTTGCCCTGGCGAAAAGCCTGAGCGTTAACATCACGAACCCGGCTTGTGCCAATATCTGGGCCATCCCGGCAGTCACAGAGCTGGGTGACAGCGTTCATATAAACGGGCACAGGATGGTCATCATCGGGGCTCACCAGTTCGGAATAGCCGACGATGAAGAAACCCTGGGAGGCATCAGTTTCATGACCGCGGACTTTATCACCTTACTTCAAAGGTCCGTTGAATGGGTTCTCGGTGCCGGGAATGATTACTCCGAGCTGGATTCCGGGGAAGATATCCTGTACATAGGCCTTCAGACGGTTAATAAGATCATGAACAGCGACAAGCATGTATTCAACCACATACGGAGTAAAGGATACGAGGTCCATTACGTTGCCGATGAGGAAGTGATGGTTGCATTTGATTTCTCTCCCTATAAAGCAGCTGTAATCGGCGAGCAGAGCAGTTCGG
>CAZNQG010000094.1:0-5048 GCA_964575235.1 uncultured Bacteroides sp. | reverse complement strand
TGGGAACCAAGTGCTTCGGCCTGGCCGACGATGAGAATGACCTGGGCGGCATCAGCTTCATGACGGATGATTTCCTGACGCTCCTCGACCGATCCGTTGAATGGGTCCTGGGTGCCGGGAATGATTACTCCGAGGAGGATTCCGGGGAAGATATCCTGTACATCGGGCTTCAGACGGTTAATAAGATCATGAACAGCGACAAGCACGTATTCGACCACATACGGGGTAATGGATACAATGTCCATTACGTTGCCGATGAGGAAGTGATGGTAGCATTTGATTTCTCTCCCTATAAAGCAGCTGTAATCGGCGAGCAGAGCAGTTCGGGCAAGATTAAGGATATGGTTACCAACAACGGGTACCCGCTGCCTATTGTGAACCTGAAGGGCTATATGATGCGTTACGACAAGTGGGGATGGGTACAGACTGACGATGGGAACCCGCCTGCAGACGATAATGAGTACCCGGGCTATATTGAAGACCGTGGCTCCAGTTGTGGTATTGGCGGCAGATCCCTGGCGATTCTGGATGATAATCACTACATCACCCAGGACTTCGATCTCGGGGATACCATTGCCTGGTCGACCATGCCCTGCGATTACTCCAAGGCCGGGGATTTCTATGCCTACGGTTACGATCTGACCCGGAACATGAGCGGTGCGGTAGCCCTTGCGAAGAACACCAGTGCCAACATCACGGATGAGAAACTGGTAAATATCTGGGCCGTACCGGCAGTAACTATGCTGGGTGACAGTACATCGATCAGCGGGCACCGGATGGTTATCATGGGAACCAAGTGCTTCGGCCTGGCCGACGATGAGAATGACCTGGGCGGCATCAGTTTCATGACGGAAGATTTCCTCACCCTCGTCCAGAGGTCCGTTGAATGGGTACTGGGTGCCGTGTGGATACCCAAGGATGCCGTTCTCTACGTGGGTGCTGAAGGGGCCGATGCCATTCTGCCCAGCGATGCGCATAACATCGCCACTCTTGAGGGAGCCGGATATACCATCTACTATTCGGATGATAATGATGTTGACGTTGCAGATTTTGATTATTCCCCGTTCATTGCGGCCGTATTCGGTGAATCCTGCAGTTCAAGCAGGGTCGTTAAGTTCGGAACGGTGGCCGGGTACCCGCTGCCTTGCGTCATGCTGGAGCCTCTGGCGGTAAGGGATGACAAGTGGGGCTGGGTGACCGACCGCGAGACCCATTTCATCGAGGACCGCGATGGCCTCGCAGGATGGGATACGATCGAGATTACGGACAACCTGCATTACATAACAAACGGGTATGATGTGGGTGAAAAGTTGGCATGGTCCACGGCCACCACTCCGGCCTATGTGTTCGGTTACGATGTGGAAAGCTACATCGATGAGGCGGTGGCACTGGCCAAGCATCCCGTATCAACCGTAACGTATGATTTCATGTGGGCACTGGATACGGGAACCGTGATCAACGATACCGTGACCCTTGACGGTCGACTGGTTGTGCTCGGATTGCATGCCATGGGAGTTGCAGACGACGACGACGGCAGTGCCGGCTTCGGAACCCTATACGGTACAGCGGCATTCGACACACTGCTGGTACGTTCGTTCAAGTGGATCATGGGCGCCACCTGGGAGCCGTCCGCGGTGAATGATTACCGGTCCGGCGTGCTGAACGTCATCCTGTACCCGAATCCGGCCGGCGATCATGCCACCCTGAGATTCACTCTGGACAGGCCCGAGAAGGTTTCCGTAAGGATCCTGAACCTGGCCGGGCAGACCGTGAAACTCATCGAGGCCGGTGTGCTGCCGGATGGTCTGAACGAAGTACGGATCAACACCAGCGAACTGCCGGGGTCGCTGCACCTCTACAGGCTGGAGGTTGGTTCGAAGACCTTCATAGGCAAAATCAGTATCATCAGATAACAGGCCTTCAAGCTGTCAATAAAAAATATGGGTTGCCTCGCGCAACCCATATTTTTTGATTATCCTGAAAACCATGTAAACGTTTACATGATTAGGGGAAATCACCTATATTTGTTATATTAAATGCCTCTGACATTGTAACCTAAACCAGGACCAATGATACGAAAATGCATCAGCTTTTGCCTGCTTTTCTGGAGTATAGCAGGTTTTGCCCAGGTAACCCTGACGGGCCGGGTAACGGATGAACCGGGAGATCCCATTCCCGGGGTGGCGGTTGCCCTGAAAGGTACCTTCACCGGGGCAGTAACCAATACGGATGGCGTCTATACCCTGGAGGTGCCTGTAGAAACGGGGACGCTTGTCTTTTCATTCATCGGGATGGGAACGCAGGAGGTTTCCTTTGAAGGCAGTTCCACGATCGATGTAATCATGGTTGCCACGGCCATCGACCTCGATGAGGTTGTGGTCATCGGGTACGGCACGGCCCGCAAAAGCGACCTGACCGGTTCGGTAAGCGTTGTCCGGGGGGAGGATGTGGTCAAGGCACCCACAAACAACCCCATCGAAGCCGTACAGGGCATGGTCCCCGGGATGATCGTAACACGGGAATCCGGAGCCGCCGGGGCCGGCATAGACATCCTGATCCGGGGAAACCGCTCGTTCAACGCCAGCAACAATCCCCTGATCATCATCGACGGGGTGCAGGGTGCCAGCATCAGCGACCTGAACGCATCAGACATCGAATCCATCAACGTTCTGAAGGATGCTTCCTCTACGGCCATTTACGGATCGCAGGGAGCCAACGGCGTGATCATCGTCAAGACGAAAAGCGGGAGGGCGGGGAAGCTGCAGGTCACCTACGACGGTTACCTCGGCATCAACGGTCTTTCGTTCTATCCTCCAAGCCGGACCGGACAGGATTACATCGACCTGAGAAGGGAAGCCTACCGGGCGGCCGGGGCCTGGGATTCTCCCGATGATGACGAAAGCATTTTCTATCCCTACGAGTGGGAGGCCATCCAGAACGACGACTGGGTGGACTGGCAGGACCTGGTGCTGCAGAACGGGATGCTGCAGAACCACGTGTTCTCCGTATCCGGAGGATCGGAAAAAACGCAATCCCGACTTACGGCAGGCTACATGCAGGAAGAAGGCATGTACAAGAAAGATAACATGAACCGCTACACCGTGCGGATGAACGTGGACCACAACCTGGTTTCGTGGGCACGGGTGGGTCTGACCGGCCAGGTGACCCGGTACAACACGGACCGCCGGTATGACCCTATAAAATATGCTCTGTATACACAGCCTTTCGGGGAGCCCTTCGATGAATTCGGGAACGTCAATACCTATCCCATTGCACAGGACCAGTCCGTGATCAGTCCCCTGGCAGATGAAGCGGGACCGGACGTGGCGGTAAACAATACCCTCCGGACGCGGACATACCTGAAGTCCTACCTGCAGCTGGATCCCCTGAAGGGACTGTCCTTCACATCCAACCTTGCGGTGAACCTGGACAACAGAAGGAGCGGGCAGTATTACGATGCCACATCCCTCCGGCAGAACTCCAGCCGAAAACCGGAATCCATTTACCAGTCCAACTCCAGGATCTACCTGAACTGGGACAACATCCTGCAGTACGGCAGGGATTTCGGCAACCACACCCTTCAACTGACGGCCCTGACCAGCTACACCCGGAACGATTATGAATACGTGGAGGCATCCGGAACCGACCAGGCCCTGGCTTCACAGATTTATTATTTTCTGCAGGGGAACGATCCTTCAACCAGGCAAACCTATACCGGTTACGTGGGTTCGGAGACCTTCTCCCTGGCCGGACGTCTGAATTACGATTACGCGGACCGTTACCTGCTGACCGTTTCCTACCGCTACGACGGTGCATCCAGGCTGGCGCCTGGCCACAAATGGGCCGGTTTCCCGTCCGTTGCCCTTGCCTGGAGGATTTCCAACGAGTCCTTCATGAGCGGAGCCGACGCCATCAGCAACCTGAAACTGAGGGTCAGTTATGGAATTGCCGGAAACTCGGCCATTGAACCCTACGGTACTCAATCTCTCGTCTACCTGGACGAACAAATGTCCTACGGGGACATTCCGGCCCCGGGATACAAGGTAGATCTGGTCGGAAACGAAGAGCTGGGATGGGAAAAGTCGGCCACAACGGACCTGGGACTCGATCTGAGCCTGTTCCGGAACAAGCTGAGCGCCAGCATCGACCTGTATAATACCAATACCTCCGATATCCTGATGGAACGGAACCTGCCGCCCTCCACGGGTGTCCGTTCGACATACCAGAACATCGGGGCGACCAACAACAAGGGCCTGGAGATCTCGGCCAACTCCGTGAATATTCATACCAGCAATTTCAAGTGGACCTCGGCGCTGACCTTTGCGCGGAACAAGGAAGAGGTCGTCTCCCTGATCGATACGGCGAACATTTACAGCGGGGGTAAGAACTATTCCCTGATAATCGGGTACCCGATACAGTCCTGGTACAATTGGACAAGGGACGGGCTCTGGCAGATCGGGGAGGAGGAGGAGATGGCCAAGTATGTCCTCCACAGCTTCAAGCCGGGAGACATCAAGCTGAATGACCTCAATGGGGATTACCGCATCGACGACCGGGACCGCACCTACGTGGGATCCTTCCAGCCCAAGTGGGAAGGCGGATTCCAGAACACCTTCTATTTTTACGGGTTTGACCTGGGAATATACCTGTATGCCCGCTGGGGACAGACCGTATTCGGGGAGTTCCTGGGCCGGTACAACCCCTCCGGGGAGGGGAACGGTCCGGCCACCCTGGAATACTGGACTCCGGAAAATCCGGGTGACGAATACCCGAGACCCTACCGGGGACAGCGCATCATCGATTATTTCGGCTACGAGACCCTGCTGTTCGCGGACGGGTCCTATTTCAAGCTGAAGAACCTTTCGCTGGGGTACACCCTGCCGTCATCACTGACGCAAAAGATATACATGGAGAAGCTGAGGATCTATGCCACCGCCACCAACCTGCTGACCTACGTGAAGACAAAGAACCTGAAATATTACGACCCCGAGAGTGGCGGTTCGGAATCCTCACCCCTGAACCGGCAGATCATATTCGGCATAAATGTG
>CAZNQG010000093.1:0-13178 GCA_964575235.1 uncultured Bacteroides sp. | reverse complement strand
AATCAAACAGGTCGGGTTATTAACAAATTACCAGGTTTTTAGACAATCTGACGGTAGAGCTAAGCTGCCTGCGCCAGCTGGCGTGCCTTTTTGCTTTACCGAAAACCATCTGAATTTATCATAAACCATACGTTTGCAAAAAGCATGACAGCCAGCAGGTCTGCTTAAGCGTATTGTTCTACGCCCTATTTTTCGTTTTGTCCGTACCGTATTGGGTAAAATGTTTACGATCTGATTTTTAAGGTTCCTATCGTCTTTGTATTGCTATTTAACGATATGACTCTGAATCCATTCGACGATTTGATCATAGGATATGTTGCCTGATGCTATTGCGGTCACGAATTCATACTTTTCATTCTGATCAGCTGAGATATCCAGGTTGTTCTCCATAAGAAACAGTCGCATCAAGACATATCCAGTTCTCTTATTGCCATCTATGAAGGGATGATTTGTAACGATACTTTCAATTAATGCGGCAGCCTTTTTAATGTTGGATTTATGTAGGTCTACCTGGTCGAAAGTCTGAAAAGGTCTTGCGAGTGCAGATTCCAATAATCTTTCGTCGCGAATGCCATGAGAACCGCCAAATTTGTTAATCAAGAATTCATGAATATTCAGGACATCTTCGTACTGGATCATTTGGCCAGTTTTTGAAGTAGCTCCTCGTCCTCATGAATAATTTGACGAAGTCTTGTTGCCATGCTGAGCTTTTCCTTTGGATTGGAAATCAACAGTTTCAAGTAGTCAAGGACATCCTCTAATATTTCATCAGGTACAGATGCAAGTACCTTTGAAATCTCCTCTTTTAGTTCTTCACGTGACATGACATGCAGTTTATGTAAAGATATGACTTTCTGTAATAACAGTGACGTTAGTTAAATTGGTATCAAATGTTTATTAAAGAAGATCCGAATTGTGCAATTAAGTATTAAGGTGCGTAGAACGGTTGAACTCAGCCGCCGCGCAAGCGGTCGGTTGCAGTGAATTGTTCAACGACTTGACCATAATTAGCAAGACCTGGCTGAAGCCTCACCTTAAAGACCATCTCATTAAGCACTTCCAATAACCATCCTTTTAAAACCAAGCGCTGAAGGACAAAATGTGTCGTCATGAGATTTTATTTATATAGTCGTTGAACTATATATTCTACTGCCTTTTGCAGTATAGTTCTCTATTTGAGAATTCTTTGATCTTTGTTTAGATATTTCGAGTCTTATTAAATGCGAAGGCTGTCTTGGATAGTAACTAAAATATTCACTTGGAATCAAACAGCTTCGCCATCTCACTCCCAACAAGAAATATTTCCTTCAAGAGAATGTAATAGGAAATTACAAAGAATTACAATCTTATACAATAATAAACTCATTGTGTGGCTTTACCTGTATTTGTAACCTTCTCTGGTAGTTAAAATCGTCCTTATTATTTGACGCGAACTGCTTCATTAAGGTCTGATAATTATTTCAAGCAATCTTAGGATCTGATCCTTAGTATCGTTTCAGTGCGTATACCTTATAATTAGATTCTAAGGTTCTGAAAAATTCAAGGAAATAATTCTTTGTTTCAAATGTAAAAGAGGATTCAAGGCAAGATCCGGGCACTTTTACAATCCTGCTCTGAAATTCAAATATTGCAATTCGGATGGGAGCTTTAGGCAACGCACTTGAAACCTCAAAATAACGGACATTTTTCATGTATTTATCTTTCAATCTCGGATCATCAGGTACAGTCTAATGGAGGGAAACCGAAATATCATTCACGATAATCCTCAAAATCAAGTTGTCTTCGCAATTTGCCTTAACTTTATTAAGAATTAATCTAAATTGAGCATTTTCCGTCAAAAAGTATCTTTTTTACCGGCTACCTTTTTAGTGATTTCCTGATTAATAGGAAAATAGGATTAATTGTATGTTGAGGTTAGTATGTCTGCGTAAACATTACTCCTCGAGAAATACAATTAGTTCAATTTTAGTTATGAGAATTTAGGATCTGTTTATTCTGCATTATTTGCATTGAGTCAAAAATTATTATATCTTTTAAGAAATTGGCCTGATCCCACCGAAACAGGGAAGGATCTCATAAGAAACCACTATTCTGATTTTTTTTAGTTGCTTGATTTAAAGGACTTTAATCCGGGCCATAGTGGTGCTATATACAGTATGCTGTTAAAAACAAAATACCGGACAAATGGGCATGAATACAGCGACCATCCTGTTTGTGGATGATAATAAAGCCAACCTGAAACTCCTCGAAGCCGTTTTCAGGAAAGAGTATAAGGTATTACTGGCGTCTTCAGCCATGGATGGACTGGAAATCCTGAAACGAAACAATGTCCAGGTCCTGATTACCGACCAGCGGATGCCGGACATATCCGGCCTGGACCTGCTGGCCGAGGTAAAGGAGAAATACCCGGAAGTAAGGCGAATTGTCCTGACCTCGTACGAAGATCTCAGTCCCATCCTGAAATCAATCAACAACGGCATGGTTCACAACTACTTCATCAGAGGCAAGGATACGGAAGAGCTCAGGGTGGCCCTGAAGAATGCTGTGGACCGATACAAGATCGGCGAACAGAACAGGCAGTTGCTTCAAAAATACAAAACGGCAAGCGAGGCTCTGGAATTGAAGACCAGGCTTCTCAGGGACGAGGTGGCCGCCTACAAGCGTGCGGAGAGAAAGATAAAACTATCGGACAGCAGGTACAGGGACCTGGTGGAGGGAGCCGGGATTGGAATTATGTCCGATGACCCGGAGGGCAGGGTGATCTTTTGCAACAACAGGATCATGCAGCTTTTCGGGTATGCTGCCGGGGAGATGGAGAAGCTTAACATAAGGGACCTTATACACCCTTCCGACCGCGACAGGATCATCGGCTACCATAACCGCAGGATTGCCGGTAAGAGAGTTCCGTCGAAATACGAATTCACAGGGATCAGGAAAGACGGTTGCGAGGTCTTCCTTGAAGTCAGGGTTACCAGGCTGAAACAGGGGAAAAAGATCACCGGAACCCAATCCTATTTCTGGGATATAGGGAGGAGAAGAATGCTGGAGAATGAACTGAAGGAAAGCAACCGGATGCTTGAGATGTTTTTCAGCCAGTCCCTCGACGGATTCTTTTTCATGATGCTCGAAAATCCTGTTCGCTGGAACGATCCGGCCAAAAAGGACAGTATCCTTGACCGGGTCATGGAGCAAAAGAGATTCACAAAATTCAACGCCGCCGTACTCGAACAATACGGTGCGAACAAGAAGGAGTTGAAGGATATGAGCGTCAGGGATTTTTACCCGGACAACATCGGATCCGCGAAAAAAATCTGGAGGGATCTTTATGACCGGGGGAACCTGCACCTGGAAACAACGGAACATAAACTGGACGGAACCCAGTTTTACGCGGAGGCGGACCTGATCTGCATATTTGATGCAGCGGGACGGATCAGAGGACATTTCGGGATACAGAAGGATGTGACAAAGCAAAAAAATACCGAGAGGGAATCCCTGAATCACAGGGGACAGCTTGAGGAGCTGGTAAAAAGGAGGACCGAGGCCCTGCAAAAAAAGAATGTCTCCCTGCGGAAGGAGGTCCAGGTCAGGATACAGGCGGAAAGGGAAACTGAAAGGATCAGTGAAAGGTTCAGGAACCTGATCGAAAACCTGCCCGGGGCAGTATACCGCTGCAAAATGGACAAGGAATGGACAATGCTTTACCTGAGCGGGAACGTGGAATTGCTTTGCGGGTACCCGGCTTCGGACTTTATCTCGAATAAAGTCCGATCGTTTTCTAGCATAATCTGTCCGGAGGACAGGGAACTGGTTGAGAAAACAATTTTTAAGGCTTTAAAATATAAATCCGGGAAATATAAGATCGAATACAGGCTGGTGAATAAGGCAGGGAAAACGGTATGGGTACAGGAACAAGGCCGGATCATCAGGAATACCAGCGGGGAAGTGGATCACCTGGACGGAATCATCCTCGACATCTCCATCCGGAAGAAGGCCCTGATGGAACTGGAACGGGAACGGTATCTGGTGGACTCTTTCCTGAACTACGTTCCGGACAATATTTATTTCAAGGACCTGAACAGCAGGTTTACGAAGGTGAACCGTTCCATGGCAGAATTTTTCGGAGCAGGCAGTCCCGAAAAAATGATCGATAAGACGGATTTCGATTTCTTCACCGATGAACATGCCAGGGAGGCCTTTGAAGATGAGCAAAGGATTATTGAAACAGGCAAATCCATTACGAAAGAAGAGTACGAAACATGGCCGGACGGCAGAATCAGGTGGGTTTCAACGGTCAAGATGCCGCTGATGGATGAGGAAGGCAAGATTATCGGCACCTATGGGATCTCTAAAGACATCACCGACCGCAAGTTAGCGGAAGAAGCACTCAAGCTCAACGAAGAACGCCTGCAGAGTCTGTTGAAACTGAACCAGATGCAGAATGCTACCGAAGATGAGATCATGGATTATGCGCTCGAGGAGGCTGTTAAACTCACCCAGAGCGAGGTAGGCTACCTGCATTTTGTCAATGAAGACCAGCAGACCATAAGCCTGAACAAATGGTCCAGGGACACCCTGAAGGAATGCAACGCCGAAAAGGATGAACATTATCCCCTTGACATGGCGGGGATCTGGGCCGATTGCGTACGGAAAAAGAACCCCGTGATCCATAATGACTACCAGAACGTACGGGGGAAAAAAGGATATCCCGAGGGCCACTTCCCGGTAAAAAGGCATATGAGCGTTCCGGTTTTCGAGGGGAAAGAGGTCGTTGCTGTGGCAGGCGTTGGCAACAAGGAACGGCCTTACAACAGTACCGACCAGAACCAGCTCTCCCTGTACATGGAGGGAATGTGGGAACTGCTGCAGAAGAAACGCCGTGAGGAGGAACTTCGGAAGGCCAAGGAGGCGGCCGATATCGCCAACCGGGCGAAAAGCGAATTCCTGGCCAACATGAGCCATGAAATCAGGACCCCGATGAATGCCGTTATCGGTTATGCAGACCTGCTTGAGTCCCTGGTCCGGGATGAGGCCCAGGCCGGATACCTGCAGTCTATCCGGACCAGCAGCAAAAGCCTGCTGCAGCTTATCGACGACATCCTGGACCTTTCGAAAATCGAAGCGGGTAAACTGGAGCTGCAGTTCGAATTCGTCAATTCAAGGTATTTCTTCGAAGAATTGAAGAACATTTTTACCTTCAAGGTGGAACAGAAGGGACTTGATTTCAATGTTGAACTTTCATCAAGCCTGCCGGAAGGGATCTACATTGATGAAACCAGGCTCAGGCAGATCCTGGTCAACCTCCTCGGCAACGCGATAAAATTCACCGAGAAAGGTTTCGTGACCCTTTCGGTGTGGACGGAAAATCCCCAAATCCTGGAATACAGCAAGGAGAAGGTGGAGGAATATGTGGACCTTGTAATGGAAGTGAGGGATACCGGGATCGGGATCTCGAAAGAATACCAGGAGCTCATCTTTGAATCCTTCCGGCAACAGGACGGGCAGATGTCAAAAAAGTTCGGGGGAACGGGACTGGGCCTGGCCATTACAAAAAGGCTGGTCGGATTGATGAACGGGACCATAAGCGTCAAATCCAAAATAAATAAAGGGAGCACATTCAGAATCCTGATCCCGGATGTTGCCTATCGCCGGAATTTTGAACGAATCGATCCCCAGTTGTACCTGGATACCAACACCGTTGTTTTCGAGGAAGCCACTCTTCTGGTCATAGACGACGTAGAGCACAACAGGAGATTCCTCAGCGATGCCCTGAGCCAGACTTCCCTGACCGTGATTGAAGCGGAAAACGGACAGCAAGGTCTGGAGATTGCCCGTAAAGTCGTGCCGGATCTTATCATCGTGGACATCAGGATGCCCGGTATGGACGGGTTCGAATTCATGGAGAAAGTAAAGAGGTCCAGGAAATTGAACCACATCCCGGTTATCGCCTACTCGGCCTCCGTCTTTAAATCTCAGAAAGAGAAAATTCTACAAAGCGATTTCAGTGGATTTATCATGAAACCTGTGCAGATTGCGGAATTGTACATCGAACTGATGAATTACCTTCACCATGAGAAAAAAGAAGAATCGAAGGCCGCTCCTGAAGAATCCGCTGCCGGAGCGACCCCGCAAATACCTATAAAGGAGCCTGTAAAGCTGCTCGATACCCTTAAAACGGAAATGACGCCCGTTTGGGAAGGATTCTCGAAGAGGCAGCCCAGGAGTGAAATAAAAAAATTCGCAGAGGACCTGAAGTCGCTTGGAGACAGGCATAATGCGACTCAGCTGAGCACATACGGTCACAAGCTGCTTACAGCCATTGATGGATTCAACATTGAGGCGATGCTGATCCTGCTTCAGAAATTCACGACCATTGTAGGTAACCTGGAAAAGGATGAACAAACCTGAGTCAAAATTTTTATACCATGAGCGAAAATACAGCACCCGGATCAGCAATACTGATCGTCGACGATAATCCAAAGAACCTGGAGGTACTTGGCAAGATGCTTGAAACAAAACATCATAATGTCGAGTTTGCCATCGACGGTAAGGGAGCCCTTGAATGGATCAAAAACCAGATGTTCGACCTGATATTGCTGGATGTCATGATGCCCGGGCTCAACGGTTTTGACGTGTGTAAAAAACTTCGGTCAAATCCAAAGTACGATGATGTCCCGATCATTTTCCTGACGGCGGAAGTAGATAAAAGCAGCATTGTGGAAGGATTCAAACTGGGAGCCCAGGATTATGTAACCAAACCTTTCGACACCCGGGAACTGCTTGCGCGGGTAAATACCCACCTGGAACTAAGACATAGCCGGGAGAAGCTCAAATCTGTCAACCGGTGGCTGGAGGAAAAGGTCAAAGAAAGAACCTTGGAACTTAAGAAAGCCAACGAGGAACTTCTCCACCTTGATAATGCAAAGACGGAGTTTCTGAGCATCATCAGTCACGAGATCCGTACACCTCTTAACGGAATCGTCGGTCCGCTTAAGCTGTTAAAAGACAGGATCGGTTCCGGCGATTTGACCGAATTATTGAATATCCTTGACATATCCGTAACAAGACTGGAGAAGTTTTCCCTGGCTGCCCTGACCATAACCAGCCTGAGGACTCAGAAGCAACCCATCAAAAGACAGGCGGTTGTTCTGGAGGACCTGCTCGATGATGCACTGACTGAATACGATGAAAAGATCAGGGAGAAAGATCTGAAAATAAAAAGGGAAATGCTCCATGGGAAACCTGAGATCTCAGGTGATCACGGGCTGCTGAAGATATGCATGGTCAATATTTTGTCCAATGCAGTGAAATATTCGAACAAGGGAGGAGAGATACTGATCCGGACCGGAAAGAACGGGGAAGGAATATACTGTACGATTAGCGACGAAGGTCCCGGATTTTCCGAGGAAGCGCTTAACAAGCTGTTCCGGCTTTTTGCACCGGGAGAACAGCATATCAATATGAACATCGGACTTGACCTTGCCCTGGTTAAAATGATCGTGGATGCGCATGATGCCAGGATAGAAATCAAGAACAACAAGAATGCCGGGGCCAGCGTGAAATTGATCTTCAAGGCCGGGGACGGTATGAAGTGAAGCGGGCAAATCGTTACGACCTGAAGTGTCGC
The DNA here is from genome assembly GCA_964575235.1 of uncultured Bacteroides sp. GTDB lineage: Bacteria > Bacteroidota > Bacteroidia > Bacteroidales > SM23-62 > SM23-62. The sequence goes on along the minus strand of CAZNQG010000093.1, from coordinate 5,554 downwards.
TCCAACTATGACAGGTAAAAAACTTCAACGGGATATGGGCCATACACCCGTATTAATCGTGGATGACAATCCGAAAAATCTGCAGGTTGTCGGGCAGATGTTGCTGGAAGAAGGCATTGAGGCGGAGTTTGCTACCAACGGGGAGACGGCCCTTGAATGGATCCGTGAGCGGGATTTTAAGCTTATACTCCTGGATGTAATGATGCCGGGAATGGATGGATACGAAGTCTGCCGCGAGATCAGGAAAGATCCCGAAAACGGTTCCATACCCATCATTTTTCTGACTGCCAGGACCGATACGGAAAGTATTGTCCAGGGATTCGATACCGGTGCCGTCGATTATATTACCAAACCCTTCAACAAGAAGGAACTGCTTGCCAGGGTCTCGACGCATTTAATGCTTAAAAAGGCTCATGACGATATTGAAAATTACCTGGAGGAAATAACCCTGAAGAATAAGCTGTTGACATACAGCGTTCAGTATGCGAGCCGGATCCAGAACGCCATCCTTCCGCCGCCTGAACTGGTTGAGAAATTACTGCCGGATTATTTTATACTTTATTTACCCCGCGACATCGTAAGCGGAGATTTTTACTGGATCAAGGAAATTGACGACAGCGTACTGGTCGCGGTGGCCGATTGCACCGGTCACGGCGTGCCGGGCGCATTCATGAGCATGCTCGGTTATACGGGCCTTAACCAGGCCGTGGATGAATACGGACTGACAAATCCGAACGAAATATTAAATCACCTTCACCAGTTTCTAAAAAACGCCCTGCAAAAGAAAAAAACAGAATGTCCCGTGTTCGACGGCATGGATATAACCCTGTGCAGGCTGTTTCCATCAGGAAATACCATGGAATGTTGCAGTGCGAACCATACAATTTACCTTTTCAAAAAGGGAGAAATGCAAAGCATCAGAGGAGAAAGGGTGACCATCGGGGACGTTGATTATGATGCTCTGGCACTGAACAATCACAACATCAAACTGTCAAAGGGCGATGCGATCTATATGCTTACGGACGGCTACACGGACCAGTTTGGTGGCGATTCGGGCAAGAAATTCTCAACCAGAAGATTAACCGAGCTGCTGGGTTCAATACGCAACGATCCCTGTTCCCGGCAATCGGACATTATGCGGCAGGCGTTCTACGACTGGAAAAAAGACCAGGAGCAAATTGATGATGTGTCGGTTCTCGGGATTCGATTCTGATTCAACCGGATGAGAAAGAGTTGTTCCAGGTGGAAGTTTTAAAAAACCGAGCCTTCTTCCGGTTCGAATTGACCCCCCGCCAATAATGATCAGCTGTTTTCCAGGCAACGATCTGGAACTTGTAGTATAGACAAGTTTTCCAATTTGCCTCCCTGTGGTTTAATTATGAAAATTCTCCGCAATTCATTATTTTCGACAGGAAGTGAACCGGGGAATCCATGGCTGAAGTCCACATAAAAAAGTATCGAGGTTTACGGGCCTGTCCGCAGTGGTTTATGCCCGTTCTTCTCTTTTTCTTATATGCTTGCAGCACGGATACCAGGCATGCGTCCCAGCAGCAGGCCATACCCGGTTTCCAGGAGGAACTCGAATATTCCGTTTTCCTGGACCCGCCTTCCGGGTACCGTTCCTTTCCCTTTTATTCCCTGAACGGGCGGCTGGATAAGCATGAAATATCCGCCCAGATCAAAGGGTTCAGGGAAGCGGGACTGGGCGGATGCTACCTGCATGCCCGCACGGGACTGCTCACCGAATACATGGGGGAGGACTGGTGGGAGGTAATGGATGCGGCCGTTAAAGCGGCCGGGAAATCCGGGCTTCATGCATGGTTCTACGACGAGTACAACTGGCCGAGCGGATACGCAGGCGGGGCGGTTCCGGCCGTGGGACCGGAATACCGCGCCAAATGCCTGGCAAGGCTCCAAAGGGACACCCCCCTGCCGGAAGGGTCCAGGGTCCTGGCCGAAGACGAGCGATACCGCTATGTGGAATATACCATGCAGATGGGACAGCCCCGGTTTTACGGTTCCTGCTACGTGGACCTGTTCAATCCCGAAGCCGTGGCGGAATTCATCCGCCAGGCCTACATTCCCTACGCCGAAAGATACTCCGTCAGCAAGGGAGGTCCCGGTTTCGGCATATTCACTGACGAGCCGCATATCCATGCCCGGTATTTCGACCGCGACACCCCCCACGAAGGAGTTCTGAGCTATTCTCCCTGGGTGGAGGAACGCTACAACCGAACCTGCGGGAGGGAGCTGTCCGTCGACCTGCTCCTGCTTTTCGAGGAGAAAGACAACTGGAGGCAGGTGAGGCTGGATTATTACCGGGCCGTCGCCCTGCAGTTCGAGGAAAGCTTTTCGAAACAGGTCTCTTTTTTTTGCGCCCGAACTGAAAACGTTTTCACAGGGCATTACCTGGGAGAGGATGTCCTGGAGAAGGTGAGGGACCGCATCGGCAACGCAATGCTGCATTACCGCAATATGCAGCAGCCGGGGATGGATCACCTGGGACTGACCATACGGGACCGGCTGATCACGGCCCGCAGCCTCAGCAGTGCCGCCAACCAGTACGGCAAAGCCAGGAGGCTGAGCGAAATCTTCGGGATAAGCGGGCAGAACATGAATTTCGAGGACCGCAAGTGGATCGCCGGCTGGCACGCCATCCTGGGAGTGAACCATTTCTGTCCCCACCTGACCCTTTACAGCATGGCCGGTGTGCGTAAGCGGGATTACCCGCCCACCTTCTCTTACCACCAGCCCTACTGGAAATACAATAAGGCCATCGAGGATTACCTGGGAAGGATCTCTTATGCAACCACCGTCGGACGGTACGATCCGCAGTTCCTGGTCATCCATCCCCTGGAAAGCGAATACATCAAGGGAAAGGACGACGGGAATTTCAGCGGGGGACTCCTGGACCTGATGGAGGCACTGCAGAAGGCCCATTATGATTACGATCTGGGGGACGAACAGATCCTTGCCGACACGGCCAGGGTGGAGTACGGAAGGCTGGTGGTCGGGGCCATGGCCTATGCAAACGTAATCCTTCCGGACATGATCGAAATCCGGGGAAGCACCCTCGAGCTGCTGATGGAACTGTCCGGGCAGGGAGGCAGGCTCTTCAACACGGGAAGATTCCCGGTATACCTGGATGGGAGGGAGGCCGAGGAACGGCTGGCTGCGCTCAGGGAAAGGGTAACCGACATGGAAGCCGGCAGCCTTCCGGTTGAGCTGCCCGCATATGTAAAATCCCCTGTAATGCTGGACGGAGATGGTGCGGAGAAGATCTGGTCGCACGTGCGGCGGACCGGGCAGGGGTACATCGTGCTGCTTTACAATTCCTCCCACACCGAAACCATCCGGGTCCTTTTCAAATCGGACCGCCTGGCCGGCGGCATGCTGCTGTGGGACCCTTCCGCCGGTAAATGTTATCGCCTGCCCGATACGGGGGGAGAGGGCTGCGAAATCGAGGTTCCCTCGTCTTCCCTGGTCTGGCTGAGCGACGAAAATGCAGGGAAAGACCTGCCAGGTGTTCTGCCCTACAGGCTGCCCCCTGATAGGAAAACTGTGCTGGTCCTGGACGGGGACTGGGAAGGCGGGCGGCTGCAGGCCAATGCCATAACCCTGGATTTTGCCCTGTATTCCACGGACGGGGGCAAGAATTTTTCGGAGCCCGAGCCGGTCATCGGGATCAGCAGCCGGTTCGAAGCGGAAGCCTATTCGGGTCCCCTGACCCTGAAATACCCGGTGCAAATCAGCGTTATTCCCGGCTCCTGCCGCCTGGTGATAGAGGAACCCGGGATATACCGGTCCGTAAAGGTGAACGGCCTGGACCTTGCATTCGCGGATAAAGACTGGTGGCTGGACCAAGGTTTCCGCAGTACCGACATCACGGCGCTCCTGAAAGAGGGCGACAACGAGATCGAACTTGCCCTGGATTTCATACATGCCGTCCCGGGAAGCGAGATCCCGGAGAAACGGTACGGCACGGAGATCGAAAGCATATACCTGACGGGCGATTTCGGCGTGGAGGTTTCCTTCCCGGTCATGACCATGGATAGCTGGCGGAACGCCACCGGCGATATGATCCCCAGGCCTGTCCATGGATTCGCGGGATTTACCCTGGTCGCGGAGGGGGATGTCTTCGGCGGGGACCTTACCCCGGAAGGATACCCCTTTTATGCAGGGGAGTTTGAAATGCTTAAACGGTTCAGCCTGGATTCCGTCCGGCAGGGAGCGGATTACTTCCTGGAAATGCCAAACACCGAGGCCATCGCATGCCGGGTCGAGGTCAACGGGAAATCCGCCGGCAGCCTTTACTGGTCGCCATACCGGGTGGAAATCACCCCCTTACTTCGTACCGGGGAGAACATTCTGAAGATCACCCTGGTCAATTCCCTGCGCAACCTGCTCGGTCCCCACCACCACCCGGGAGCCGAGCTCACCCGGGTCGGCCCCGACAGCTTCACGGGGGCGGGGGGATTCCCGGATCCGCCGGGGGACCGCAACTGGTACGATCTTCGCAAAAAGGGCGAAGACCTGAAATTGTGGACCGATACTTACTACCATATTCCGTTCGGATTCCTGGAACCGGTGCAGATCACCGTTGCCGGAACCCATTAACCGTAACATCATCATGAAAAAATCGTTGCTTATAGCCTTATTGCTTGGGATCCCGGGATTCCTGCAGGTATTGCCCTACGGCTGCGGGCAGGCCGCCGGGGCAGGGAAGGAGGGAGAAAAGTGGAGCCTACGGATGGCCGATGCCGTCATCCAGCGCAACGATACCCTGGGGCATTACAACGGGCGCAAACGCATCCGCTGGTCCTACGACCTGGCCTTCCTCGCCATGGCCATCGACCGGCTGGGATCCGTCGACCCGGCCTATTCCGAATACATGAAGCAGTACATGGATTACTTCATCCGGGACGACGGCAGCATCCGTACCTACCGAAAGGAATCATACAACATAGACAACATCAATCCCGGCAAAAACCTGATCACCCTCTATAAGCGGACCGGCGAGGAAAAATACAGGATCGCCGTGGTAACCCTGGCCGACCAGATGAAGCACCATCCCAGAACCCACACCGGCGGCTTCTGGCACAAGCAGATCTATCCCTGGCAGATGTGGCTGGACGGGATCTACATGGGAAGCGCATTCCTGGCGCAGTATGCCGCGGAGTTCGACCAGCCTGAATGGTTCGACACCGTAGCCCACCAGGTCCTGCTGATCCAACAAAAGACCCTCGATCCGGAAACCGGTCTGCTGTACCATGCATGGGACGAAAGCAGGGAGCAGCGATGGAGCAACCCGGAGACGGGGCAGTCCCCCAACTTCTGGAGCCGCTCCATAGGATGGTATGTCATGGCCCTGGTCGACATCCTCGAATACCTGCCCGAGGATCACCCGAAACGTGATTCCATAATCGGGGTGCTGGACCAGACCTGTGAAGCCCTGCTGGGAGTGAGAGATCCCGAATCCGGCGTCTGGTACCAGGTGCTGGACCAGGGGGGACGCGAAGGCAATTACCTGGAGGGCTCCGGTACAGCCATGTAC
>CAZNQG010000092.1:0-13258 GCA_964575235.1 uncultured Bacteroides sp. | reverse complement strand
CGTCATGTCCATTGCCGGGGTGATCCGGGAAATCAGCAAAGCCCTCAATAACGAGGGGGATCCTTACTACGACAGGATCCCCGGTAACCGGAATGCCATCGCCCAGTATATGGAGCTGTATCTGATGAGCGGGGATCCGGAAGACCTGGAAAGGATGGTTGACTTTACATTCCGCCGGGCACAGGTGATCGTCCGGATCAACGACGGCAGCAACGTCGCAATGAAGAACGTGCTGGCCGAGATACGATCCCTCACCGGAGAAGATGAATACACCACCCGTGTCGGGGGTTACGGACTGATCGCGGCGGACCTGGCAGACCTGGTGGTCAGGGGACAGGTACTGTCCCTGGTCATTGCCCTGGTCGTCGTGTTCATGCTGCTGTCCATCCTTTTCCGTTCATTCTTTGCGGGAGTCGTCGGTTCCGTTCCCCTTGCAATGGCCATGGTCATACTGTTCGGCTGGATGGGATACCTGGGCATCAAACTGGACATTGCTACCGCCCTGTTGTCTTCCATCATGATCGGAGTGGGGGTGGATTATACCATTCATTTCCTGTGGAGATACAAGACGGAGAGGGAAAAAGGCCTTGCTCCGGACGCGGCGGTGATGAAAACCCTGACCACCACCGGCAGGGGCATTACGTTCAACGCCTTTTCCGTGATCTTCGGATTCAGTGCACTTCCGTTTTCCCTGTTTTCCCCGATCCGTTACTTCGGGTTTCTGGTCATGGTGTCTATCTTTACCTGCCTGATCGGCGCCCTGATCATCATACCGGCCCTGGTGCTGATCTTCAAGCCGGCCTTCCTGGAACCGGGAAAGGATAAAAGTATGGCAGGGATAGACTGGCGCATACGCCTGGGATGGCTGAAAGGCGGAAAAACCATTCCGGCAAATTAAATCATTTTCAAAATACCATAATCATGAAGATATATTCAGCAAATGCCATAAAAATAACCCTTTGCCTGTTTGGATTGTCATCCCTGGGACTTACTGCTCCCAGCGGACGCGAGATCATGGAGAGGGCGAGGGAAGCCAGCCAGATGAAAGGCGTGGAGGCGGTATCAACATTACGGATCTACGATGCCAGAGGCAACGAGAGGGTCAGGCAGACCTCCATGGCTTCCAGGGAGTTCGATAACGGGGCAACCGAAAAACGGATCATAAGGTTCCTCTCGCCGGCCGAAGTCCGGGGAACCGGGATGCTGATCTTCGATTACAGGGACCGGAACGACGACATGTGGATCTACATGCCCGCCCTGCGGAAAACCCGCAGAATCGTCAGTACCGAAAAGAGCAAAAGCTTCATGGGAAGCGAATTCAGCAATGCCGACATGTCCGCCCCCAACCCGGATGATTTCACATACAAGGTACTGCGAACCGAAACCTTTGAAGGCACGGAATGCTGGGTGGTCGAGGCCGTTCCCCTTAGCGTGGACATCATGGACGAAGTGGGGTACGACCGCCGCTTGAGCTGGACCGGGAAAAAGGATTTTGTCCAGCGCAAGGCGGAATATTACAACGAGGACGATGAGCTTTTCAAGCGCCTGGTTTCCGGCGACGTCAGGCTGGTCGATCCCGCAGGAAAGAAATATATGGCCATGCATTTGGAAATGGTCAATCTGGAAAACGGCAGGCGCTCGGTCATGACCATCGACCGGATCCAGTTCAACCCAGATGTCCGGGAAGAGTACTTCACCCTGGCCTACCTGGAGAAATTCTAGGAAGTCATATACCCGCTAAAATAGCTTAACTGGTACCCGGTAAGGGATATTGACCCGATCCCCGTTGCTTCCGCTCCCGGTTACCGCAATTTCATGCCGGTTCACTTCATTCTGTAACCGGCTGTCAATCAATTCAATCAGAAAAAATGTATATAAAAACAAAAAAAGTCATAAAATATTTGGTTTATTATATAAACAAATTTATATTTGTACCATGTTTATAAAAATTTTATCGTCGTGGAAGAAAGTTTAACACCTGAAGAGAGTCTTCAGATCATACGCAAATCGATCTACCATTCCCGGCAGAACTTGCGGGAAGGGAGTTTTTACTACCTGCTCTGGGGCTGGGCCCTGGTCCTTGCCAGCCTGGCCAATTATTTCCTGATCAGCCATTACATCCGGATCAGTCAATATGAATCCATCCTCCCAATAAGCCTGCTGGCCTGGGGGATATTCGTGGCCGGGGCCATGATCATACAGTTCGTGGTCATAGCCCGATCCAATCGTGGTGAGCGGGTCATTACCCACCTGGACCGATACATCAAGATCATTTGGATTGCCGCCGGAATCCTGATGGCGCTGATGGTGTTCCTCTCCCTGAAGGTGGATAGCTATCCGACTCCGTTCATCCTCGGGGTAACGGCCATGGCGACGGCCGTATCGGGATTGATGGTCCGCTTCCGTCCCCTGCTGCTGGGATCACTGATATTCCTCGCCGCTGCCATCGTAGCCATTTACCTGAGGGGAACGGACCAACTCCTGGTATTTGCCGGGGCCATGGTCGTAGGGTATTTAATTCCTGGCTACATCCTGAGGTTCTCAAAAGACGGGGATAATGTATAAGGACCTGGATCCCATATTACATTCACAGCTCAGGTTGGCGGTTGTGTCCATCCTGGTAAGCGTAGAGAAGGCCGATTTTGCCTACCTGAAAAAGGAAACCGGCGCAACTTCGGGAAACCTGAGCGTCCAGATCAACAAACTGAAGGATGCCGGATACATCGAGGTGAAAAAGAAATTCAGGGGGAATTATCCACAGACCAGCTGCCGGATCACGGACCTGGGAAGGAAGAGGTTTGCGACATACGTAGAGGCCATTTCGGCATACCTGAGGCCGGAAAAGTGATCTGGTTATTCCGGGAAGGGGGTCCATTTACGGTCGCCTGCAGCGGAGGCCAGGACCCCGTCGATAAACAACATGCCACGCAGGCCGTCGTGAACCGTCGGAAAGTCCAAGGTGGTTTCCGCCGGTTCGGTCCCTTCCAGCCGATGTTGGATGCAAATGGCCACATTCCTGTAAATGTTCGCAAAAGCTTCGATCAGTCCCTCGGGATGCCCTGCCGGGAAACGGGTATTGTATTTCGCCAGCTCTGTACACCATGGATTCCCGGGCCGGATGCATTCGGGGGGTCTGTCAAGCCATTTAAGCCAGAGGTTGCCGGGATCCACCTGCACCCATTCCAGTCCCCCTTTCTCCCCGTAAACCCTTATACGGAGACCGTTCTCCTCCCCGGCCGAGATCTGGCTGGCATAAGTGATGCCGCGCGCCCCGTTGTCGAAACGCACCAGAACGCTTCCGTCGTCCTCAAGCTTTCGGCCCGGGCCGAAAGTGGTAAGGTCGGCACAGAGCTCGGTGACCTTCAATCCCGTAACGTATTCCGCCAGGTTCAGTGCATGGGTACCGATATCTCCCATGCACATGCTGGCCCCGGACCTTGCCGGGTCGTTTTTCCATTCGGCCAGCCGGTGACCTGTGGTTTCAAGGGGTGAGGAAAGCCATCCCTGGGGATATTCAGAGACCACCTTGCGAATCTCTCCCAGCTTTCCCGCACGTATGATCTCTTTTGCTTCCTTGACCATGGGATATCCCGTGTAAGCATGGGTAAGTGCAAACAGCAGACCGGTGTCGTTCACCAGCCTGACCAGTTCCCTTGCTTCGGGCGTGCTGTGGGTAAGAGGTTTATCGCTTACCACGTGAAAACCGTTCTCCAGGGCCAGCCTGGAAGGTCCGTAGTGGACATGGTTGGGCGTGGCAATGGTCAGAAAGTCCATTCTTTCCCCTTGCGGGAGCTGTTTTTCCCTTTCGATCATGTCCTGCCAGGAACCATAGACGCGGGATGCATCCAGGTAGTATTCCTTTCCGGTAAGCCTGGACTTTTCCGGATCCGAGCTGAAAGCCCCGCAAACAAAGTTGATGTGTCCATCGAGCAGTGCAGCGTTGACGTGGATCCTTCCGATGAAGGACCCGGGCCCACCGCCCACCATTCCCATGTTGATCTTTCTTGCCGGCATGGATGCAGGGTTTCCCATAAAGATATGAAAAGAGCATGAATCCCCGTTCGCCCGGATTCAATATGGCCTGCACCCGGTAATAATTATCTTTGTCGAGACCCCGTTTATGGGTTTAACCGCCAAAAGCAGTTTCACATGAAAGATAAAACGATCCTGATCACGGGAGGCACCTCGGGAATCGGCAGGGCCGCCGCAATGAAACTTGCCGGGATGGGTGCGGGGGTAGTGTTCACCTACCGCAGACGGGAAAAAGGGGAAAAGACACTTGAAGAGATCCGCACGGGGACCGGGAACCGGCAGGTCCGCATGTTTGAACTGGATCTTGCCTCTCTGGATTCCATACGGAGATTCGCTGAGGATTTCAGGAAGGATTTCGACCGCCTGGATGTTTTGATCAACAACGCCGGGGGATACTTCGGCTATCGCAAGACCACGAAGGAAGGATACGAATACACCATCGGGGTCAACCACCTGGGACATTTCCTTCTTACGAACCTTTTAAAGGACCTTCTTGTGGCCGGAAGGGCGCGCATTGTCAACGTAAGTTCGCAGGCCCAGATCATGGGTCGCATCCGTTTCGATGACCTGATGTTGGAAAAGAAATTTTCGGGTCTCCGGGCCTACGCCCAGGCCAAGCTTGCCAATATCCTCTTTACATATGAACTGGTGCGACGATGGGAAGACACGGGCATCAAGGCAAATGCCGCTCATCCGGGCGCCGTACGTACGAATTTCGGCAACGAGTCAAAACCATTCTTCCGCTGCCTGCTTCAACTGGGCAAGCCTTTTCTGAAATCTCCGCACAGAGGAGCCGATACGATTGTATACCTGGCCTCCGCGCCGGAGGTGGAAGGCATCACCGGAAAATACTTTGCGAAACGAAAACCCATCCGGTCCATTAAAGAATCCTACGAAGAGGAGACCGGCAGGCGACTCTGGGAGATCAGCAAGCAATTGACCGGGCTTTAGGGATTCCCATCCGTTAACCCACTCATCCGGGCCGGACTCGCCAGGCATCCGGGAAAGTTCAGGCGTAGAATAAAATGGTGATGTAATCCACCACGCTGTCCGAGGGCCTTGTTTTCCCGGAATTTCCCCGGGCGAGGATGGCAGTTAGGGGCTTTTCGCATACCAGCCTTGCATATTCGATCAGGGTCATGATGGGACCGTACCCGCAAACCGAGATCCGGTTGCGGATCACGGTATCGTAAAGCCTTTCGGAATCCTGCTGCTCAATCTGCTCAAGCACAAGATCGTCCTTTTTCCTTCCGTTTTCCGGGCTTTCAAAATGCGAAAAATCCGACGATGCGATGATCATTAGTTCCCTTCCCAGGCGCGTGTTTGCCCCGTGTATTTTCTCGGCCAGTTCCATGGCCGATACGGGATTCTGGCGCAGCATGCAGATGGGAAGAACGCGGAAATCGTAGGGTATGAATTTCTGGAGCAGGGGGAGCATGATCTCCGCGGAGTGTTCCTGCTGCTGGGCCCGGTTGGACCGGGGGATGTCGAGGGCTTGTACGAACTCGGTATCCAGCGGGACGCTGCCCAGCGGAGTTTCCCAGGCATCGTTCGAATCGGCCTCGATGTATTCACCGTACCCGGTATGGTTGGGATTGATGATCAGGAAGGTGTCATACCGTTTCCCGGACTTTCGAATGATCTCGAAAAAATGAACGGCTTCGTATGCAGAATATACGTATCCGGCGTGGGGGACAACACAGCCGATGATCTGCCGTCCGGCATAGCTGTAATCGATCTTATCCTTCTCGTCGTCCATGATCCGGTCGACAAGCCGGTTGATCTCGGGGGGAGTGCCAGGGTAAAAGGCACCTGCAACGACGGGGGCTCTGATTTTCATAATACCAGGTTTTGAATGGGGGCATTGCAATTGCGGCAGTGTGCATCCTTCCCGATTCCGCGGACACGGGTAAGATATCCGTTCCGGCTGATCAGCAATTCGCCGCACTGGGGACAGAATGTGTTCTGTCCGTCCGAAGAAGCCAGGTTTCCCAGGTAGACAAAATGCAACCTCTCCCTGGCGATCCCGTAAAGTTTCAGCAGCGTAGTTACAGGGGTTGCGGGGCGTTTCATTTTATGATGCGGGAAGTAGCGGGAGATATGCAGGATGGAATATTCTCCCAGCTCCGAGGCAATCCATTCCACCATTTCCCTGAAAACTCCGGGGTCATCGTTGAGTCCCGGGATAACCAGGTTGGTTATTTCAAAGTGCTTTTCCGCTTTGCTCAGAATGCGAAGGGTTTCAAGGACCGGCTCGAGCCTGGACTGGGTATGCTTCCGGTAAAAATCATCCCGGAAGGCTTTCAGATCCACATTCAGGGCATCCATGAACGGAAGGAGCTGTATCAGGGGGTCCGGGTTGATGAAGCCGTTGGTTACCATGGCCGTTTTCAATCCCACGCTGGTCGCCAGCCGTGCGATTTCGATCATGTATTCGTAGCTGATGATCGGCTCGTTGTAGGTAAAGGAGATGCCGATGTTGCCGGGATGGTCCGATGCCATGTTGACGATGTCTTCGACCGCGTAATCCTTGTACCAGGGGAACCCGGACACATCCGCCTTGGATATGTCGCAGTTCTGGCAGAAACTGCAGTCCAGGTTGCATCCGATGCCCCCGATCGACAGGATGATGCTTCCCGGGTGAAAGTGGTAAAGCGGTTTTTTTTCGATGGGATCGTAATGAACGGCGGATACCTTGCGGTAGGTTTCGGCAATCAGTTCACCGTTTACGTTCCTGCGCACCCTGCAATTACCCGTTTTTCCCTCGGCCAGAGTGCACAGATGGGGACAGAGCAGGCATTGCAGTTTTCCATCCTCGCGGATACGATAGAACTGGGCGGTTTTCACGGTAATGCAAGTTACGAATTCCGGATCAGATGCGCAGGCCGATCACCAGGATATCGTCAACCTGCTCGTACGCATCTCCCTCTTCGCCCCCGGGTGCCTTCCAGGCCTCAATGGTATCATCCAGGACCCGTTTGACGTCTTCCATGGACTTGTTGCGATTCTCATAAAGAAGCTCCTTGAAGGACTTGTACTTGAATTTTTTTCCTGCGGGTCCCCCGAACTGATCTGCATAACCGTCGGAGAACAGATACAGGGTATCTCCTTTTTTTAATTGTATATTATGGGATGAGAAATCATCCGCATCGATGTAGTAGCCGATCGGCATGCGGTCGGCCTTGGTCTCGGTCAGTTCGTCCTCCCGGATCATGTACAGGGGATTGTTGGCCCCTGCAAATTCCATGGTCATCCTCTGAAGGTCGATAACCACCAGGGCCATATCCATGCCGTCCCTGGCTTCTCCTTCCTTGCCCGTCTGCTTCAGGGAACCGACGACATTTTCACGGAGTTCGTTGAGAATCCTGTCGGCCTGGAGGTTATTGTTTTCAAGGATGATCTTGTTCAGGAAACTCACCCCTAACATGCTCATAAAGGCTCCCGGGACACCGTGGCCGGTGCAGTCGACGGCGGTAACGATGATCTTCCTGCCGTTTTCAGCCAGCCAGTAGAAATCGCCGCTGACGATATCCTTCGGTTTGAACAGGATGAAATAGCCTTCCACCTGGTCTGCGATCCTTTCGGTCTGAGGCAGGATGGCACGCTGGATACGCTCCGCATAGTAGATGCTGTCCGTGATTTCCTTTTTCTGTGCAGCCAGTTTGATGTTCTGGAGGCGGATTTCTTCCGTCCTTTGCTGGACAATGGCTTCCAGGCGTTCGTTCTTCTTGCGGAGCCTCATCTGTCCCAGGCGAACGGCCATGTAGATCAAGATGCTCAGAAGAATGAGGTATCCTATATATGCAGGCACGGTCCGGAACCAGGGTGGCCGTATTACAAAGCGGTAAGCCGCCGCTTCGCTGATGTCCCCGTATATGCTTTTCATGCGGACCAGGAACGTATATTCCCCTTCGTGAAGGTTTGTAAAACCGGTCACCCGGCGGTTGGACCAGTTGCTCCAGCCTTCCCGGCCGTCCTTCAGCATCCAGGAGAACTGGTTTTTGTTTTCGTAATCATAGAAGGGGGCTGTGTAGAAGAAAGTCAGGTCGTTGAAAGCATGGGTAAGTTCGGGGACCATATCTTCCTGCTGCCTGAACAGGATACCGGGATCGCAATCCGAAAAATGCTCCGGAAAATATTGCATACCATCGAATATCAGGGAATCACCGCTGACGTACACGGCCCGGATGGCGGCATGGAGATCACCGGTGGGTTTATCCATGGACGAAAGTTCGAACCGTGCGAGTCCATCGCCCGCAGCAATCCAGGTGGTGTTCCCGTCGTCCGGGTAAATGAAGTTTATTTCTCCAAGATCGATGCTCCGGAAGGGCTTTTCGATCCAGTCCCCCCGGGATTCCTGGTCGATCAGAACGATCTGGTTGTCGATGACGGCCCAGGTTTTTGCATACGCCTCCGTCACAAAACTGAGCGGAAGATTGACCGGCCGTTCGTACAGGTAACTCATTTCAAAATACCCGCGGTTGTATTCCGGAATATCTTTCAGGGAATCCGGAAGAGCCGCACGGATCAGTTGTTCATCGATGAAATTCATGATCCCGCTGCGTGTACCAAACACGATGCTGTCGTGATGCTCAAAAGGCAGCACCCAGTCTTCCGGGAGCCCGTCGCCCGGACCGTAATATTGGGAAAATTCGTAACTCAGGTCAGGGTTTACCAGCAATTTTACGGTTCCCTGCAGGCTGGTGCCCAGCCAGATTTCGGTAGCATCGTAACGGGTCCTGCGGTTTTGTGCGATGGCCTTGACATCCACCTGGATTTCCCCGAAGCCTTCGACCGTTCTCCAGTTTCGTGCCGGATCGAAAGCTGCGAGTCCGCCGCTACCCCCCACCAGCATAAGTTTTTCCTTCTCCAGGTAGTGCATGGCGAAGGCATTCATGCCGGAAACCTTGCGTACCGATTCGCCGCGGATGACGTAGAGCCCGTTGCTGGTTCCGGCAACGAGCTCGTTGCCGACGGATTTCAGGTCCCACACCTGGTCCCGGATCCCTGCAAAGGGACTGAAAACCATGGAAAGTTGAAAGCCGCCTTTCCGGTTTCCTGCATACAGGCCCGAGGTGGTCCCGACAAAAAGGCGGTCCCCATGCCGGATCACGGCATGCACGCTGCCTTCCAGTCCCGCATCCTCATCGTAGTAAGAGAGCGGTGAAGCATAATCGATCTTACCGATTCCGTTGTTCAATGCGCACCAGATGTTACGATGCATATCCTGCCAGAGGTCCTTCACATCGTTCTCGTTCAGTCCCCCGTGCTTGTTGAAAACAGCCATGATCTCACCCTGCCTGTTGCAGACGATTACCCCCTGGTGCAGGCTGTGAAGGGCAATGTTCCCATCCGCAAGGGGTATTCCCCCGAGAATTCCCGCACGGATCAGGAAGTCATCCCGGTCGGTGGGCATTCGTTCCATCCCTTGTCCGGGGACATACCGGTAAAATCCTTTTTCCATGGTTGCGATCAGAACGCTTCCGGATTCATCCAGCGGGAACATGCCGAAAATCCCCAGATCCGAAAAGATCTCCCCGCCTTTCACGGCTTCGAAAGCGTTTCCGCTGAGGACCTTCAGTCCGCTTCCTCGTTCGCGCACATACAGGCTTTCTCCCACCAGAAAGGAAGTATGAAATGAAGTTTCCGGATAAACGGCAAGCAGGCTGTCTTTTCTGAAAACAAACAGGCATTCCTCTGCCTGATAAGCAACAAAATCCTTTGCTGCATGGGTCGCCCATACGGTCGAAAAAAAACGGTCTTCCTCTGCAAGCCGGTCGGACAGAGAATGGTATTGAAGTTCGCCTGCCCGGCCGGGTCCAAGATAACCGAATTCCTGCTGAGAACCGACGTAAACGATTCCCGAAGGCGCAAGGTCCATGGAGGTTACGTAGGCTCCCTGGCTGACGGGAATGAAACGCCACTCGCTTCCGTCGTATTCCAGGATCCCGTTTGCATTCCCGGCGTAAACCAGGTTCCTTTGGTCGGTCAGGATGCAGTAATTGGTCGCTTCATACCCCCGGCCGTATACCTTGTTGGTATAATTGGATATGGGAAGCCTCAGGTTCTGTCCAGCGGTTGGAATGCATGCCAACCCTTGGACCAGCAGAAGCAGGGTCGTAGATATTCTCATAGCCGTTTTATTGAGGTAGGGTTCGGCTATTAAAAATACTAAAAAGACAGGGAATGGGACCTGCCCGGGAACGGCTTATTTTTTGAGGCCGAAATCCTTCTCCAGGAAGAGCATAACGTCTTCCTTGTCGGGTTTTCCGTAGAATTCGAAGAGGTAGCCCGACAACTCGTTGACCTTACGGCTGTAATCCTCCTGGCTGAATTCCTCGAGGATGATTCCGGCTTCTGCCTTCAGCATCTCTTTCTCGGGGAAGATCAGATCGAAGGAACTGATGAACTGTGCCCCTTCCGGAGTGTAATAAAACAGTGCCGTGCCGGGTTCATCGAATGCCCCGATGGGCTGATCGTCCACCCGGAGAATCTCCGTGCGGGAAAATACCAGGTTGTTTCCATCGAAGGGCAGTTTCTTGTTGATGGCCTCCCCATTGTACCGGAGCTGCAGGTAGAAAAAGTTCTCTTCATCCATGGGGAACTGGTATGGATTGACGTGCCAGCTTGCCTTATAGAGGATGGCTACGGGACCGGAAAACTGGTTTTGGATATCGTTCAGGGAATTCAGGGCTCCTCCACGGGTGCTGATGTTGCTCATGGCGGGAAGAAAATTGGATTTTGCACTCGTGAGCCGGCTGGCGGATTCAGGGGTCAGGATGAACCTTCCCTTTTCCGGGTTGATGACGGCGGCCCTGGAGGCAGGGCTGCCGAAGGACAGGTTTTCATTTTCGCTGAAGACATCGCCCAGCGCCATCTGGTTGCCGGTGCGGACGTACTGGATGCTGCCGTTGACCTTGATAACCTTATAGCTGGTCTGTGCCTGGAGACCCAGGGTAAAAAGGAAGGCAGCAAGAAGGATCGCTGCTTGTTTCATCGCTGGTTCATTTCAATGATTTAACAATGTTATACGGCAAAGCACATTTGCCTGTTTCATCAAATTTACAAAAATCATTCCGTTGTTTCGAGCCGAGCAGATACTTCGTCAGGGGAGGCGGGAGTGTTTCTTGCTGCCGGCCAGATGTTTAGTTAAATGAATTTTACCTTCAGGGAGCTGACGATTTCCAGGGCGGTGGTCATGGTGCTGAGGTCCGTGAACAGTTGGCCGGTTTCACCGGCGTAATGGCTGTGGCCGATGACCTTCATCGGGTACTCCGCCTTCAGGCTATCCATATCAACCTCGCACATGTACACCAGGGCCGGCTGGCAGGAAGTTTTGTATTCCTTGTTGTCGGGGTACTTGTTGTTGGTCCAGTATTCGTTCCAGTCCCAGGTCTGGTTGATCTCAAAATAAATCCTGAATTTCCTGGGCGGATCATGGTCGAAGCGCGTATGCACACCGAAGTCGCCGGGGGGCGTGGCCCCTGTATAGGCGTCGGCAACCGGGTTTTCAAGCGAAGGCACGTACAGTCCGTCGGGTGCCCGTACCCCCCTGCGGTGCGACCAGTAAGGAAGGCTTGCGGGCCGGCGCACCTCCGCCGGTTCCCAATGGCCCGAGGAAGGATCCCCGTGCTCGTAAACGCTGGACCCCACTGCCTTCGAAATGAAAAGCGTCTGGATGAAATTGCCGTCCATGTCCTCCGCCCAGAGGACGAAGGAAGGATGGTTATGGGCCGGTCCTTTAATGAAATCAAGGTAGATCGATGGACCCGCGCCGCCTTGGTTGACATCCAGGTCTGTTTTCGGTATGGTTTCCTGCACCCTGCCTGATTTACAGGCTGAAAGCGCAAGGGTCAAGATGAAGATGAGGGCTGCATGTTTCATATCAGGCATGTATTTCATTAAAACTCAACGATGATACCTATGGTAGGCAAAATGGTCCCGGTCTCGGCTTTAATTTCCTTGAGGCTGTACAACTGGTCCATATACGGGTCCGACGGGTTCTGTATGATGGGATTTCCGTCGACGTCTTCGTTTTGATAAAGGTTCGGTGGTGAGTCCGCCTTGTAATTCAACACATTCTGGATGTCCAGGTAGAGGTTCAGCCTCCACCTGCTGAAATACCATTCCTTGTCCACACGCACATCAAGCTGGTGGAAACCCTTAAGTCTCAAAGTGTTGAAGCGGGTATAATCCAGGTATCCGCTTCCCCTTACATCCCAGGCGGGCCGTTGCTCGCTGGTTGCCATGTCCCAGGGCGTATAGGGTGCGCCCCCGGCGAAGCGGTATTTCAGTCCCACCTGCCAGTTGCCTTTGAACCTGCGGTAGGTGGTCAGGTTCAGAAGGTGGCGGTTGTCCCAGGCGCTCGGGATATAGGTTCCCAGCGGCTCGAGGGACTGGCTGATCTCCTCCGATTCGCTGCGCACCAGGGTATAGGAAAGGATGATGTTGAACCCGGCCAGGTCTCTTGTCCGGTACAGCAGTTCCAGCCCGTAAGCCCTTCCTTTTGCCAGGGAGATCACTTCCTCGTCGCCGAAGGTGCCGAAATCGCCCCCCTTGCTGGCAATGGAAACCTTGTCGCGCACGGAAACAGGATAATCCCGGTACCATTTATAGAAACCCTCCAGGCTGACCTTGGAGTTCCCATCCGGGAGGAATTCAAATCCCCCTACGATGTGATCTGCGGAAATGTATTTCAGCCCGTTGTCCCGGTTGACCAGCTCACCGTTGTTGTTCCGGTATCCCATGGTGGTATAGGGAGCCTGCTGGTAAT
Organism: uncultured Bacteroides sp.; assembly: GCA_964575235.1. Classification (GTDB taxonomy): domain Bacteria; phylum Bacteroidota; class Bacteroidia; order Bacteroidales; family SM23-62; genus SM23-62. Next base: position 453 of record CAZNQG010000092.1, on the reverse strand, counting down.
ACCGGCCGGTGTTGAAATTAACCGACCAGCCCGGAGAAAGTACATAGGATGCCGAGAATCGCGGCGAGAATTGATTCAAGGGATTGGCCATCCCGGGGGAGTAGCTGTTGCCGTCCATCCGGATCCCCAGTGAAAGGTTAAGCCTCTGTTTCAGGAAGTCCTTGCTCATTTGTCCGAAAAAGGACCATTTGAAGAGATCCAGCCCGGATTTATAATCGATGGTCCCGGGCTGCCCGTCCTGGAAGATGCGGTTAAAGGTGCGGTTATCGTAATGGGCGTATTCGAGTCCCCCTCCATAATTCACCTTCAGCCCGTTTGCGTAACGGGAATTATGCTCGTACCGGAATCGGGTCTGGATCTCATTCGAACGGTAATCGAAGATTTTCAGGGTACCCGCCTCGATGTTGTTGTAATACTTGTAGGCAGAGTGGTTCAGGTGGCTCCTGCTGATCA
>CAZNQG010000091.1:0-13620 GCA_964575235.1 uncultured Bacteroides sp. | reverse complement strand
CAAGACCATCGTTGCAGAGGCAGCCAAGAATGCCCTGTCCGAACTGGGGGAAAAAGGACGTTATTTCGAACGGGTGTTCATCACGGATCCCATCGTGGAAAACAATCGCTGCACCGGTGCCGTTGGGTTCAGCGTCCGGGAGAACAAGCTCTATGTTTTCCGCGCAAAAAGTGTCCTGGCAGCCATGGGAGGGGCCGTGCACGTGTTCAAGCCCAAATCCGTCGGGGAGGGACTCGGACGTTCCTGGTATCCGCCTTTCAACAGCGGGGCCAGTGCATACTTCACCATCCGGGCAGGTGCCGAGATGACCTGCCAGGAAGTGCGTTTCGTGCCGGTGCGTTTCAAGGATGCTTACGGTCCCGTCGGGGCATGGTTCCTGCTTTTCCAGGCCCAGGCGACCAACGCCCTGGGAGAAGACTACATGCAGACCCGGGCTGCCGAGCTCGAAAAATGGGCACCCTATGGAGACGCCAAACCGACCCCGGCCAACCTCAGGAATTACCTGATGATGCTGGAGATCGAGGAGGGAAAGGGCCCCATATACATGCGGACCGAAGAAGCCATTAAAAAGATCGTCGCTTCCATCCCGGATGAAACCGAAGCCAAACGAAAGCTCAGGGAACTGGAAAAAGAAGCCTGGGAGGATTTCCTGGACATGACGGTAAGCCAGGCCCTGCTTTGGGCATCCATGAACATCAATCCCGAAGAAAAACCCTCGGAGATATCGGCATGCGAGCCGTATTTCATAAGCTCCCATTCCGGTGCTTCCGGTGCCTGGGTCAGCGGCCCGGAAGACCTTGCACCCGATCCCTATAAATGGGGTTACCCGAATATGACCACCGTGCAGGGTCTCTTCGCCGCCGGTGACGCATCCGGGGCTTCCAGCCACAAATTTTCCTCCGGTTCCTTTACCGAAGGAAGGATCGCAGCAAAGTCCGCGGCCGCCTTCTGCGTCGATAATCCAGATCCTCCCCCTGCATCGGAAGGGATGGTCAGCGAACTGAAGCAGCGGATCCTGAACCCGCTTGAACTCTTTGCAAAGCACAGCGGATATACCGAGGACCCGGACATCAATCCACGCTACATCCGTCCCCAGATGTTCATGTTCCGCCTGCAGAAGATCATGGACGAATATGCCGGGGGAACGTCCAGCGGTTTCAAAACATCTGCTCCCCTGCTTGAAAAGGGACTCGAACACCTGGAAATGCTGAAGGAGGATATCGCCAGCCTTGCGGCCGAGAACACACATGAGCTCATGCGCTGCTGGGAAAACATCCACAGGACCTGGCAGGCAGAATCGCATATGCGTACCATGCTCTTCCGGGAGGAGACCCGCTGGCCCGGCTATTACTTCCGCACCGATTTCCCCGCCCTTATGGAACCGGACTGGAAATGCTTCGCCAACTGCAGGTGGGACCCGGATTCGAGCAACTGGGAAATGACAAAGCGTGAGGTAATCGACCTTGTAGATTGATGCCAGACAAAGAACATACCAGAGCCGGCGGTCCGGGATCCCGATCCGGTACGGATCCCCATTCACCCGGAAAAGATTCACCCCCGGCTGAAAATAAATCCCTCGTCGTCATCGGTGGCGGCATCAGCGGCATCACGGCTGCCGTTGAGGCTGCCGAAACGGGTTGCAGGGTATACCTGGTCGAGAAACTCCCCTACCTGGGCGGACAGGTGGCCCGCACCAACGAATACTTCCCCAAGCTTTGTCCCCCGTACTGCGGACTCGAGATCAATTTTCGGCGCATGCGCGATAACCGGCTGATTGAAGTCATAACCTCGGCGGCCGTGGAACGGATCTCCGGTTCCGCAGGGGAATTCAACGTCGAAATCCGGTGTGAACCGGAATACGTAACCGATTCCTGCACGGGCTGCGGAGACTGCTCATCCGCATGCCCGGTCGAAACGGATAATCCGTTCAACTACGGGATGACACAGCGCAAGGCCATCGACCTGCCCCATGAACTGGCATACCCCGACCGCTACCACCTGGACGGGAGTTCCTGCAGGAAAAACGGCTGCAGGGAATGCGTAAATGCATGCCGCTACGATGCCATCCGGCTGGATGCGGAACCGTATACCCGGGAGATCCGCGCCGGATCGGTCATCTTTTGCACCGGGTGGACCCCCTATCCCCCGGAAAAGCTGCCGGAATACGGATGGGGAACATCCAGGGACATCATAAGCAATGTAATGATGGAAAGGCTGGGAGCCCCGAACGGGCCAACCGGCGGCAGGATATTAAAACCATCCGACTCAGAACCGGCCCGCCGGGTCGCATTCATTCAGTGTGCCGGTTCCAGGGACGAGAACCACCTGCCCTATTGCTCGGCTGTTTGCTGTTCCGCATCCCTGAAGCAGGCCCTGTATTTCGTGGACCAGGATCCGGGTAACCGGGCGGACATCTACTACATCGACCTCAGGGTTTCCGGCAGGAACGAGGATTTCCTGCGCAGGGTGGAAAAGCATGAACGCATCCGGTTCATAAAGGGAAAAGCCTCAAAAGCCGGCCTCCTGGACGGACGCCCGCTCATCGAGGCCGAAGACATCCTGTCCGGCAGGAAGATTCGTGAAACCTACGACCTGGTGGTCCTGGCAACGGGCATTGTTCCCAATCTGCCCGGAATAGAGGGGATCGATGCGGACCAGGACGGTTTCATCCTCAGGGATTCCCTGGAAGACGGGATCGCTGCAGGGGGATGCTGCTGCGAACCCAAGGATGTGGCGGCTTCCGTCAGGGAGTGTACGGGACTCGTAATCAACGCATTGAAACAAAATCGCTGAACCGCTTGGCTAAAGAATCCAAACATATAGGCGTTTACATATGCACGGGCTGCGGGATCGGCGATGCCCTGGATGCGGAAAAACTTTTGTCCGTAGCGGAAGGATACCCCGAAGTCAGGCACAGGGAGATTCATCCCTGCCTGTGTTCCGCGGAAGCCCGCCGGAAAATCGACAACGAGGTGCTGCAGTACAACCTGGATGCACTTCTAATCGCAGGCTGTTCGTCCCGGCACAAGCCTGTAACCCTTAATTTCAAGGACATACACACCGAAAGGGTGAGCCTGCGCGAAGGGGTTGCATGGGTCATGGAACCCGGCCTGGAGGATACCCTGCTGGCCGCCGGGGACTACCTCCGCATGGGGATCGCAAAAACCGTCGCCAGCGGCAGGCCGGAGCCTTACGTTCCCGATGGACCCGAATCCGATGTTTTTATCCTCGGCGGGGGGATTACAGGCATACAGGCAGCCCTGGAAGCTTCCCGGGCCGGATATTCGGTGATCCTGGCCGAAAAGGAGGAACGGCTCGGGGGATGGCTGAACCACTGGTACGATATCATTCCCTCGTCCGGGGGCAGCCAGACCCATCTCGGCCTGTTCCTGGATGAAAAACTGGAGGAACTCAGCGCCTCGGGATTGATCCGGGTCCTCACGAATACCACGGTTTCTTCGATCTCGGGCGAACCCGGCAAATTCCTGGTGAAGCTGGACGAGGCCGGAAAATCCAGTGAATGCGGTGCAGGGGCCATCGTCCTGGCCAACGGCTGGAAGCCTTACGATGCCTCCAGGATCAAGGAACTTGGATACGGTATACACAGAAACGTGGTTACCCAGGCCGAGATCGAAGCCATGGCAAAGGAAGGCCGTATAGCCAGGCCCTCCGACGGCCGGGTTCCCGGTAACATCCTATTTATCCAGTGTGCGGGATCCCGTGATGAAAACCACCTGCCCTACTGTTCCAACGTGTGCTGCCTCACCAGCCTGAAACAGGCTCTTTACCTGAGGCAGAAATACCCGGATTCAAACGTATTCATGGTATATAAAGATATCCGGACACCCGGCCAGAATGAACATTTTTACCGGGAGGTTCAGGAGGACCACCGTATTTTTCTTACCAAGGGAGAAGTCTCGGAAATACGCGAGACGGAAAATTCCTGTCTCAGCGTAACCGTGCAGGACAACCTCCTGGGAGAGGCCCTGAGCATAAATGCGGACCTTGTCGTACTCGCGACCGGGATGGAGCCGAACCAATCCGAAGACCTGCACCTGTTGTACCGGAAGGGAGAAGGCCTCCCGGAACGTAAATACGGGTTCCCCGATTCCCATTTCATCTGTTTTCCCTACGAGACACAGCGGACCGGCATTTATGCCGCCGGGGCCGTACGGACCCCGCAGGGCATACAGGACTGCATGGAGGATGCAGCCGGCGCCGTTGTCAAGGCCATCCAGTGCATCGAAAGCGTAAAGCGGGGCGAATCCGTGCATCCCAGGAGCGGCGACCGGAGCTACCCGGTGCTATCGCTGCAGCGCTGCACGGACTGCAAAAGGTGCACCGAGGAATGCCCTTTTGGATCCTACGATGAGAATGAAAAAGGCACTCCCCTTCCGAATCCAGCACGCTGCCGGCGCTGCGGCATTTGCGTGGGCTCCTGCCCGGAGCGCATCATAAACTTCGACGATTATTCCATCCATTCGATTTCGTCCATGATCAAATCCATCCCCATCCCGGACGAATTCGAGGAAAAACCCAGGGTGCTCGCCTTCGTTTGCGAGAACGATGCCTTACCGGCCTTTGACCTGGCAGCCCGGCACCGCCACAGGATCAGTCCATGGCTGAGGATCATCCCGGTCCGCTGCATCGGATCGATCAACCGGGTCTGGTTATCCGATGCCCTGTCCGCAGGCTTCGACGGCATCCTGCAGATCGGGTGCAAACCGGGTGAAGATTACCAGTGCCATTTCATCACCGGGAGCGAGCTCATGGAAACACGCGCGGAGAATATCCAGGAAACCCTTCAGACCATGATGCTGGAACCCGAGCGCATCGAAACCATTTTCCTTGAAATCGACGAATATCACCGGATACCCGGGATCATCGACCGCTACATTGAAACCATTCAGAGCATCGGGCCCAATCCTTTTAAAGACATGTAAATGATCGATGTCCATCCCGACATAGCGTTCATCGAGAAGCTGAAATCTTCTGCCGGGTCCCAGCTTACCACCTGCATGCAGTGCGGGGCCTGTACGGCCTCCTGTACCCTGTCGGTTGATCAGGATGTATTCCCTCGGAAACAGATGATCATGGCTGCCTGGGGAATGCGGGAACAGCTGATGGCCGACCCCTATATCTGGATTTGTCACCAGTGCGGGGACTGCACCCAGTCCTGTCCCCGGGGCGTAAAACCCGGGGAGATCCTGGCCATTCTCCGGCAGGAGCAGATCGCTCATTATTCCAGGCCACGCTTCCTCGCACGCTGGTTACAAAAACCGGTTTTCCTTCCCCTTGCCCTGCTTTTCCCGGTCGCCGTCATCACGGGGATCCTGTCACTGGCCGGGACCTTCCATATCCCTGAGGGACCCGTGGATTACTCAAAATTCTTCCCCCATACCTGGCTGAACGGTTCATTCACGGCATTGTTCGCCGTCTCGACCCTGGGAGCCGTTGCAAGTCTCCGGCGTTTCTGGGAAAAAACAAAGACCGGATGGAGCAGGCCGGTCCCCGTTCAAGACCCGGGGAAGCCCGGGGAAATCCCGGCAAACGCAAATCCTGTCGAACCTGCAGGGGCTTCGAAGGAAAATCCGGGGAATTCCCGCAAAGGATTCGTCCGGTTTCTGAAAACCATCGTTAGGATCATGGGCCACGGGGATTTCAGGAGCTGCAAATCCCAGACAAGCAGGTCGCTGACCCATTTCCTGGTTTTCTGGGGATTCATACTCCTGCTGTTCGTGACTTTTTTCGCCATACTGTCCACCCTCTTCTTCGATTACCCCCTGGATTTCCTGAATCCCGTAAAAATCGCCGGGAACGCAGGTGCCCTGATGCTGTTCACAGGTTCTTCCATCATGATCCTGAACCGCCTGTTCAAGTTGAAAGGGCTTCAGAGCAACTATACGGACTGGTTTTTCCTGGCCTCATTCTGGATCCTGACCCTTTCCGGCATCCTGGTCGAGGCGGCGCGCTTTTTTGAATGGGGCTCTGCCTATCACCTGTATTTCTTCCACCTGGTCATGGTCTGGATCATCATCCTTTATTATCCCTATACCAAATTTGCCCACTTCCTTTACCGGACGCTGGCCCTGATCCGTATCCGGTCCAGGGCGGAGTCCGGGCCTGTGAACATATCATGAAACCCAAGCATTGAAAAAGCCATGAAAGAATCCTACTCTCCCGAAAACCCTTTTCCGGTCGTTCACCGGTTTGGATATTACACCGCGATCTGTATGAGCGCAATAACCCTGCTGACTTTCGTGATCGCCTTTTTTACCCCTCCCTATTCGGGTCCATACTGCCTGAAAGACTGCTTTGAGTACCCTTATCCGGATATCGCCGAAAGGTTTCCCAGGGATTACATCTGGATGTACTTCGCGATCCTGCTGAATCTCGTTTTTATGCTGCTGGCTGTCAGCATCCACAGGTCCGCCACCGGATCCGGGAAGCTGTTCAGCCAGCTTGGTATGTCTTTTGCCATACCCTCTGCCGGGGTATTGATCGTGAATTATTTTATACAGGTCAGTGTAATACAGCCCAGCGTCCTGAACGGGGAGACCGTCGGCATCGCGTTGCTGACGCAGTTCAACCCGCACGGCATGTTCATTGCCCTGGAGGAGATCGGCTTCCTGTTCATGAGCCTCTCTCTCCTTTTCATTGGTCTTGCCTTCGCGGGAAACAGCCGGCTTGAAAAGGCGATCCGGTGGATCCTGGTCATCGCGTTCATTCTGACCATGGTCTCACTGGCCTGGATATCCGTAACGCTGGGGGTTCAACGGGAATACATGTTCGAAATTGCCGTAATTACGATCAACTGGATCGTCCTGATCGCGACCGGGATCCTGCTGGCCGTATGGTTCAGGAGGAACCTAAGGTCTGTCTGAGCGGCACCGGGGCCCCTGCGGCCCACCGTTTCAATCCCGGATCAGTCCCTCCCCCTCGATCCAGGGCGCACCGGCTTCCTTCAGAGCCTTTTCAAGCGCCGGCAGGTCCGTATCAACCAGTACAGCCAGATCCTTCTTGATCCCCTCCAGTTCCGACTTTCCCGTTTCCAGGCTCTGAATGTGCTGTTTCGTAGGTCCGTAGGTCGTGAACAGTCCGTTGATCGCAAAATAAAGCCTTTGCCCCGGCGTCGGATCCTGCTTGTCGATTACCTCGGCTATGGAAGGCCTCCCGTTCATTCGGACATGGATGGCCTGGAGTTTTTGTTCGGCCTCGTGGATGCCGGCTTCCACTTCCTTCGAGTCCCGGTCGACCCTCAGCACGGCTGCCTGCATGGCCTTGATCTGTTTGAGGCTTTTATCCAGCACCATGGAGGTTGCCATGATATCCTGCTGGAATTCCTCGCAGGCCTTCCGGAAACCGGCCGATTCTTCGTAGGAATATGCTCTCTCGAGGGCTCCCCGGTAAAGTGGTTTTACCAGGAAGCTATGGGACTCCGACAGCTTCGTCACTTTTCCGTCAACCGCCTTGACCAGTCGAACCGAGTAGGTGCCGGGGGTGACCGGAAAGCCGAAGTTCGAGGCTTCCTCTCCGAGCTTGATGCCGATCTTGGAAGCATACCGGAGGTCCCAGTTTACCCGGTGTATTCCCTTGGTGGCCTTTCCCTTGATGGAATTCACCTGCATACCTTCTGCATCGGTAACGATGAGGCGGACTTCGGGTTCCTTCTGCATTTTTTCCTCATCCAGCTTTTCCCAGCCCGGGAACGGGATATCCTGTCCCTCCTTGTTCAGTTTCTTTTCTTTTTCCTGCCTCTGGGTTTTAAGGCTTTGCAGACTTTCTGCCAGGTAGTATGTGAATACGGCCCCGAATGGCGGATTCTCGCCTGCATAGTCCGAAGCTCCCTGGCCCTGAACGGTTGAACGGGGCGAATACCACCAGGCGTCCTTTACGGGAAACAGGACGCTTCCCTTACCGGAGTTGCCCGGGGAAATCTCCCTGAGCGGGGAGTAATCATCGAGGATGAAGAATCCCCTGCCGAAGGAGGCGCAGACCAGGTCGTTCTCCCTCCGCTGGATGGTCAGGTCCCGGAAGGAAATGGTCGGGAGCCCTCCCTTGAGCCGGATCCATTGGTTTCCACCGTCGGGAGTGAAGTAAATGCCGTACTCTGTGGCCGCAAAGAGCAGCTCCTTTTTCACATGGTCTTGGACCAGCCTCCAGACCAGGAGCCTGTCCGGGAGGTTTCCGCTTATGGAAACCCATGTACGGCCTGCGTCCGTGCTTTTCAGCAGGTAGGGTTTATAGTCGCCGAATTTATGATTGTCAAGGGCCGCGTAGACCGTCTTTGCATCGAAAAGGTCCGCCCGGATGTCGTTCACGAAAGCCGTTGCCGGAACATCCTTTATGCTGCCTATTTCCAGTTTCCTCCAGCCGGTTCCCCCGTCTTCCGTTACCTGAACGAGTCCGTCATCGGTACCGGCATAGATGAGTCCCTCCTGCAGGGGCGATTCCGCCAGGGAAGTGATGGTATTGTACTCTGACATGGCGCCCATGTCCCAGGCATTGTCCCAGCTCTGCTGTCTGCCCATGATCGGAAGTGTAATGCGTTCCTGGTTTCGGGTCAGGTCGCCGGACACGGTTCTCCAGCTGTCCCCCCGGTTATCCGAACGCCAGACCCGGTGGGAGGCATAATAGATCCTTGCCGGATCGTGCGGGCTTACGAGAATGGGTGAATCCCAGTTAAAGCGTTCCCGCTTTTCTCCTTCAGCCGGCTGCGGCTGGATCAGGATCGCCTCGCCGGTCACACGGTCTATGCGGTGTAAATAACCCTCCTGGAACTCCCCGTATACGATGTCCGGGTTCCCGGGCTCGGTAGCCGTCTGGTGCCCGTCCGCTCCAAGGATCTTGAACCAGTCTGCATTACGTATCCCGGCGGCGTTATCCGTTCTTGAGGGACCGCCATGCGAGCCGTTGTCCTGGGTGCCCCCGTAGATGTAATAGAATGGCTCAGAATCGTCAACCGCCAGTTTATAATACTGTGTGACCGGCAGGTTGTGCATGAAACGCCATGTTCCCCCAAGGTCGAAGCTTTCATAGATCCCGCCGTCCGTACCCACAAGCAGGTAATCCGGGTCGTCTTTGCGGAAGGCCATGGCGTGGTTGTCACTGTGTTTCTTTTCCTCCTTCATCCTGCGGAAGGTTTTGCCGTGATCGTCGGATACCTGCATGTTGTAATCCATCAGATACAGCCTTCCCTCCGTATGCGGGCAGGCATACAGCTCCTGGTAGTAGTGCGGCCCGGTTGCCCCGGATACCGTGGCGGATTGTTTTTGCCAGGTTTCACCCCGGTCCGTGCTCATAAACACGCCGCCGGTCCGCCGGTCCAGTTCAATGGCCGCGTATACCACATCCGGGTTATGGGGCGAAACGGCCAGCCCGATCTTTCCGAGGTTCGACCCCGGAAGGCCCTTCGTAAGCTTGACCCATGTTTCTCCCCCGTCATCGCTCCGGTGGATACCCGATCCGGGTCCCCCGCCCAGATAGGCAGCCACCGTCCGGTGTCTCTGCCAGGTGGCGGCATACATCCGGTCCGGGTTCCTTGGGACCATCACAAGGTCCGTCGCGCCTACCCATTCCTTGTCTCCCAGCACCTGCTTCCAGCTCTTTCCCCCATCGGTGGTTTTGAAGATGCCGCGTTCACCGCCCTTGCTCCACAGGGGTCCCTGGGCCGCCACATAGACGATATCCGGATCGTCGGGATGAATGACGATCCGCGCGATGTGTTCGGAGGATTTCAGACCCATGTTCTGCCAGCTCTTGCCCCCGTTGGTGCTTTTGTATACCCCGTCACCGAAACCCACATGCCTTCCTCCGACATCCTCGCCGGTTCCCACCCATACGGTGTTCGGGTTTTGCGGATCGATGCTCACACAGCCGATGGAATAAACCGGCTGGTCGTCGAAGACCGGTGACCAGGTCACGCCTGCATTGGTGGTTTTCCAGACCCCTCCCGAGCCCACTGCAACATACCAGATGTTGTCGTCTTCCGGATGGACGACAATGTCGGCGATCCTTCCGGAGGTAAAGGCCGGTCCTATGTTCCTGAATTTAAGTCCCCCGAGGGTACCCTCCGACAGGATGGATGCGTTTTCATCCTGGGCTAGCAATCCTGTGCATGAGAGCAATAGTAAGCATACTGCCAGGTTTTTCATATCGGTTGATTTGAGTTTTAAGAGTCAGTTGTCTTATTAATCAAATATAATATCTATTTTTAAAACAACTAAATATCCAGATTATGGCAGCACGAAAAGCAAATGCAGAATGGAAGGGTACCCTCAAGGAAGGAAAGGGTACCATGAGTTTCAGTAATTACCACGGGCCTTTTACCTTTGCTTCCCGTTTCGAGGATGGCAAAGGTACCAATCCGGAGGAACTTGTCGGGGCTGCCCAGGCCGGGTGTTTCTCCATGTTCCTCTCGGCATTGATCAGCGGGGAAGGTTACGCGCCCGAATCGATCGTGACCACGGCAACCGTTCACCTGGAAAAGGACGACATCGGCCCCATCATATCCCTGATCGAACTGGAAAGCCAGGTGAAATGCCCCGGACTGCCACAGGAGAAATTTGAAGAGCTTTCCGCTGTCTCCAAGGAGAGATGCCCTGTTTCGAGGTTGTATGCCGGAACCCGTATTAAGTTGAATGCGGTACTGATCTAAAAATAACCCGGACCATTCTGAAGAATCGACCGGGGTATCCATGTGCCCAGGACAAGAATCGAACTTGCACGACCAAAATCGGTCACTAGGCCCTCAACCTAGCGCGTCTACCAATTCCGCCACCTGGGCGTGAAAACATGGGTTTGGGTCTGCAAAAGTATAAAAATTTATCGAATAAAGTTTGGAACTATTAGTCCCAAACCTTAGTATATTAACGGCACATACCTAATCAACTTTTAAACATGAACCAGGATAAACCCCGGCACGAACTTGCCGAAGCCGTTTTCCAGGCCATGAATACACGTGATTTCGATGCCAATCAGTCCGTTCTCAAAGCATGCACCGGTTTGGGACTTCAACTTACCACATAATTTTCAGTGGCCTGGACTATGAATAAAAGAACACAGACCATAATACTCTCTATCCTGTTGTGCCTGTCCCAACCGGGTCAACTCCGCGCACAGGATCCGGAAATGTTCCGGATAGCAGGTTTTGCCACCGTTAACGGGAATACGACCGGCGGTACCGGAGGGAATGTGGATACGGTTTCCACCGGCACGGATCTTCAGGACGCTCTCAATGCCAAGCAGAAAGACGACACACCACTGATCCTATACGTGGAGGGCACCGTCAGCCTGGACAATTCGGGTGACCTCAGCAAGATCGACATCAAGGACCTGAAGGATGTATCGATTATCGGAGCCGGAACCAGCGCCGAATTCGACGGAATCGGTATCAAGATCTGGAAAGCAAGCAACATCATTGTCCGGAACCTGAAAATTCATCATGTTCTCAGCGGAGAAAAGGACTGCATCAGCATCGAGGGACCGGCGGACCATATCTGGATCGACCACTGCGAACTCTACAACCAGTATCAGGAGGTGGATAAGGATTATTACGACGGGCTGATCGATGCCAAGCGTGATGCAGAGTACCTAACCTATTCCTGGAACTACCTGCACGACAGCTGGAAGACCTGTTTGATAGGGAGTTCTGAAAGCGATATATACGACCGGAAGCTCACCATGCATCACAACTTCTTCCAGAACTGCAATTCGAGGCTCCCGCTGTTCAGGGCGAGTACCGGGCATTTTTTCAATAACTATTACAAGGACATCGTATCGACCGTTATCAACTCCAGGATCAATGCCTGCGCCCGGATAGAGAAAAATTATTTTGAAAATGCGAACAATCCCTGGGTTTCGGCCTACAGCGAAATTCTTGGAGGAGGGGAAATCATTGACAACGTACTGGTAAACAGCCCGTTCCAGTACAGCGACGACACCCATGAACTGCCGTCCTGCACGGCAGCCATTCCCTATGAATACGCCGATATCCTTCACCAGGCCGAAGATGTACCAGCACTGGTACAGTCCCACGCCGGCGTGGGAAAGCTTGATCTCGGCAACCCGCCCCTGGCCTACCAGGCGTTTTCAATACGGGTATACCCGAACCCGGCCACGGGAAGGGTAAACATATCTGTTCAAGGCCCGCCGGGGCAGTCCCCCACCCTCTCCATCATCGACATAACGGGGAAAAAAACCGTCCTGGCAGGTACACACGTCAATACCAGGGGGCGACAGATTATAGAGGCGGACCTGAGCTCCTTCTCCCCCGGCCTATACTTCATTGAAATGCTCAGCGGAGGCGAGAGGGCCGTTTGCAGGCTGATGATCGGCAAGAAGCCGGAATAAATAAAAAAACCGCAGTTCAGCTGCGGCTTTTTGGTGCCCAGAACAGGACTCGAACCTGCACGTTGTTGCCAACACTGGTCCCTGAAACCAGCGCGTCTACCAATTCCGCCATCTGGGCAGATTGGCATTGGTTGGGGAGTGCAAAAATATGAAAAATTTTAAATTATTAAAATAAGGTTTGGGACTACTAGTTCCAAACCTTATTCAATATCCGAATCTGGATCAAGTGTATGACAGAACCTAAATATTTCTTCTGTGCTAAACCATTTCAACACTTCACTTTTCATATTACAGTATTTTGGATATCCTTTGAGATATTCCAGGAAGGAAGAATATTTCCAATCAGTAACTGAACTTACCAATCCATGCTTAACAGGGTTACGATGAATATAAACGACTACTGTCCTGAGATAATCATCATCCGCAATTAGTTTCCTTCTGAAATTCTGAGAAAACAGACTCCCTTTTCTGTGGTAATAATGATTGAATGACTGAGCATAGGATGCGAAAAGATTTCCGAATATTTTTGAATAATTCACAACATCTGTGTCCAATCGCTTTGAAGGTTTTATTCTTACCAGCATGTGAAAATGATTTGGAATTAAACAGTAGCAATACAAATCCAGGAATTCAAACATCCTTTCCCTAAAAAGATCCATGAAGAAATAATAGTTTCTGTCTTCCAAAAAAATCTTATCAAATCCGCATGCCCGATTATATATATGGTAGTAATTATTCGGTAAAATTGGACCTACATATCTTTTCATAAATTTTTATTATATATCCAGTTCTTTATAACAACTACATCAGAATATCGGTTATAAAAGGTTTGGAACTTTTAGCCCCAAACTAAAAGTTCCAAACCTTTTCCAAAGAAAAAGGAGGCGAAAATCGCCTCCTTTTACCACTAAACCTAAAACCTATTACTATGAATCTAAATCTGAAAAGTGCAATGCCCAATCCCTACTTGCTGGTTTCATCTATATATACGTAGTTCAGAGAAATAAGTTCGTTATTTGGTGTACTTTTTACTTTATCTCATCAATTTTTTCAGGCTGTTTATCACCGGCTTTCCGTTCTTCCATTTTTTTCTTGATGGATTCGAGCTTCTGGTCGTAGGTTCTGCGGTCAACCGGCTCCAGTTTCCGAAGCTTCATAACGCTCCGGTCCCGCCCGCTGGATCTCTTCAGACTACCGTCGTCGTTATCAAAATAGGCGTAGACGGTGTTCAGCTCGTTGGCGCCCAGCCCGGGTGTGTGGATGAACCCG
>CAZNQG010000090.1:0-13998 GCA_964575235.1 uncultured Bacteroides sp. | reverse complement strand
GCCCCTGACCTCCCCGCGGTCGACCTGGTAAAAATTGGCCAGCTCCCGGGTGACATCCCCCACCTGCAGCGCATCCAGCTCCCCGTGCCCCTCCAGGAAGGCCACCTTTTCGATGGTATCGCTGCTGAGGTTGCGGATCATGCTGATGAATTCGTATTCCAGGGATTGAATGGACCGTTGCAGGTTGACCTCGCCGGGAAGTCCAGGGTTGTTCTTCAGCAGGTTCACGGGAACCTCGATATCCCGGTAGGAAAGGATGGCCCCGGGGAATACGATTTTCTGGGAAATGCTGCCGTCTTTCGCCCGCACCTGTGCATTCGTCGGCTGCAGCCCGGCATCGTATAGCTGCGTGAATACATTTCTTCGGATCCGTGCATCGGGATCGGCTGCGGGATCGATGAATTCATAGTGCAAGCTGGAAGGGGCGTATACCCTGAACCCATCCAGCATCTCCGCGATTGCGGTTTTCAGGCGGTTAAATCCCACGGGGAGGTCCCCGTCCAGGTAGACCCTTACGTAAAGGACATCATCCAGTTCCCTGAGAACCTGCCTGGTTTCAGGGGCCAGGGTGTAGCGTTTTTCCTGCGTGAGGTCGAACCGGTGAAATACGAAAGAGCCGATGAAGTTGAGCAGCAGGATGATCGCCACGGTGATAACCAGCTGGAGGATGTGGATCTGTTTGAGCTTACGGCGTTTCATTCCCTGCACTTTTGAGGTTTACCATTTCCTGCTTTGCAGGGTGATCCTGCTGCCGAGGAGAAATATCACGATGACGCTCAGGAAATAAATCAGGTCCCTCGTATCCACCACCCCGCGGCTGATGGAACGGTAGTGTTCGCTGATCCCGAGGCGCAGCAGGAAGTTGTCCAGGCTGCCGAACAGGTCCGTCGAGGTAAGAAGGTCGAACCCGCTGTACAGCAGTGACGAGAGCAATACGGCCAGGATGAAGGAAACGATCTGGTTATCGGTAATGGCCGAGGTAAAAATCCCGACCGAGGCATACACGGCTGCCAGAAAGAAGAGTCCCAGGTAAGACCCTGCAATCCCCCCTGAATCGAGGTTTCCCGGCGGACTCCCAAGCATGTGAACCGAAACATAGAAGACCAGGGTGGGCAGCAGTGAAAAAAGGATCAGGACCACGGCGGCCAGGTACTTGGCCGCCACGATCTGCATTTCGGAAACGGGTTGTGTAAGCATGAGTTCCAGGGTCCCGCTTCTTATTTCCTCGGCAAATACCCGCATGGTGATGGCCGGGACCAGGAACAGAAAGACCCAGGGCGCCATGATGAAGAGCGTATCCAGGTTGGCATAACCGTTGTCGAGCACGTTCAGGTTGCCCTTGAAAACCCACATGAACAGGGAATTCACCATCAGGAATACAACGATTACCAGGTAACCGGTAAGGCTGCTGAAAAAAGCGTTGATCTCCTTCTGGAATAATGCCATCATACCCTTTAGACAATGCTCAGTGCGAAAATAATTGATTTCCTTCAAGCTTCCCGCCTGTATCCAGGAAAAAGTAGGGCATAATCTGTATCCCGTAGTAATAGTAGTTCAGTATGGCGGTGTAGTGGTAGCGGCGGCGGGCCATTTCCATAGCCCCTTCCTGGCTCAGGCCGACCCCGTGCCCGTATCCCCTGCCCCGGATGCGGATCATGTCGCCGTCTACGATCACGTCGAAAAAATCGGAGCGGTAGTTGAAATCATTCCGGATCGATGAGACCGGCAGCGAATCGCCGAACACACGGTAATAATCCTGCCGGTGTTCCATGTGCATTTCCAGTTCGGCCGTATCCGCGCGAGGCGGGAACCGGATCTCGTACGACAGCAGGTAATAAATCCAGTCCCTCACCCGAATGTTCCGCTCCCAGGTGGCGTTCCGCTGTCCCAGGCTGAAGGGGTCCAGGACGGGCCGAAGGTAGCTTTCCCCCTTCAGCCAGACCTTCCCGGCACCCCGGGTCTCCCCCCCGCTGTTGGCATGGAATACGGTATTGATCAGCATCGAATCCCCGTCGCAGATCACCAGCCCGTCGGTCACCTCGGTGCCGATCTCCACGTCCTCGTTCCAGATGTGCCTTCCCCTGTAGGACTGGCAGTGGACCCCGTCGCAGAGGTTGAAACCCTCTTCCAGGTGCCTGTCGATGTTCTTCAGGGCAAAGGTACGGCACAGGATAGCCTGTACCTTGTAATACTCCAGTGGGGCGTTCGGTCCCGCTTCGGTTTCGTTTGCTCCCATGACGTATTTTTCGAGTTCAATCCGGTTCAGCATTTGAAGGCCCTGCACTAAAATCCCGATGTCCAGTTCACCGTAGTAGTCCCTCGACGCCAGGATGGGGTTGACCGGTTTCAGGGAAAAGACCGAGTTCTCATCCAGGGGTTCCAGCCGGAGGGAATCCATGACCGACCATGCCCCTTCCGCATTGCGCACAAAAAGGCTCCCCTCCCGGTGCATGATGTACCAGGAAGCACCGGCCCGGCAAACCTTCCTTTCCACTCCGTCACCGAAGACCCGGTAACGTCCCTCGACGATGATAAGGAACACCGACTGCACCCGGTGCTCGTGGTACAGGCCGATGCTGAGTTCCGCCGGATACAGGGTTGCAGGAAGGAGGACCAGAGCCCAGCCAAGGCAGAGGCTTGCCATCCTTTTCTTTCCCGTAAGCGGAACCATCGGTATTCGGTTTCCCTTCATGCTCGATCTCATTCTTTTTCGGCCTGGCCCGGTGATCCTGAAAGATAGTCGGTGATCCGTTGGGCCAGCCTCAGGTGTGCCCCGGTCTCCCCGAGGACGGATCTCAGTTCACGGAAATCCTCCAGCATTTTCTCCCGGTATTCCCGGTCTTCGAGGATCCGGTGCAATTCCGCCGAGATTTTCTGCCTCACCCCTGTCTGCAGGATTTCGCGGACCGCCTCGCGCCCCAGGATCAGGTTCACCAGGCTGAAGAACCTGGGTTTGATAAATTGTTTTCCGATGTAATAGGTCAGGTTTCCCATCTTATAAATCACGGCTTCCGGCACTCCGAAAAGGGCCGTCTCCAGGGTGGCGGTCCCCGATGTCACAACGGCAGCCTCAGCCTGCATCAGCAGCTCATAGGTCTGGCCGAATACGATGGAAACATCCGCATCGCCTGTGTACCTTTTGTAAACCTCAGGGGTGATCCCCGGTGCCCCGGCAATCACAAATCGGTATCCGGGGAATCCCCCGACCACGGCCAGCATCTCCGGCAGGCAGAACCGGATCTCCTGGCGGCGGCTTCCTGCCAGCAGGGCAATCAGGGGTTTGTCTTCCAGCCCGTTCCTGTCCAGAAAGGCCCGGCGGCTTTCCGGCTCCCGGGCCCTTTCCTCCACCGAATCCAGAACCGGGTTACCCACGTATTCGACCCTGTAGTCATGCCGCCGGTAGAACTCCACCTCGAAGGGGAGGATTACGTACATCCGGTCGACGTTCTGCTTAATGGAATGCACCCTCCGGGTGTTCCACACCCAGACCTTGGGTGAGATGTAATAGATCACCCTGAATCCCGCCGGTTTTGCCCAGCGTGCGATCCGCAGGTTGAAACCGGAATAGTCGATCAGGATGAGAGCATCCGGGCGGTAGTCCAGGATGTCCTTCCGGCATGTCTTGAGGTTCCTTGAGATCCTGCCCAGGTTGGAAACCACCTTGAAAATCCCCATGACGGCGGTTTGTCCGTAATGCTTCACGAGGACTCCCCCTTCGGCCGCCATGAGGTCCCCCCCGAAGTACCGGAAATCCGCATCCGGATCCGACCTTTCCAGACCCTTCATCAGCTTGCTGCCGTGTAGGTCACCGGATGCTTCCCCTGCGATCAGATAATATCTCATAGTAAAGGAATCAGGCTCAGATCAGAAATTTTGTTAGAACCACTACCACTGCATAAAGAAGGGTTGATGCCAGAACCCCCCTTGCAGAATAAAGATAATTCAGCCAGATGAAAATAAAAAACAGCAGGAGGTTAGGTATGACGCTGAGGCTGATAACGCTGCTGAGTTTTTTCCTGCTGACCAGAAACTCCAGGAATTCGACAAACGAGATGCCGCGGAAGGCGATCAGGTAGACGAGTAAAAATCCCAGGATGGGTGCGAGCAGCCCGAGCATCGCTCCAAGTCGGATGTTATTGTAGCGGTTCGCCATGTTCTATCCCGATTCGATGTCCCATTGACGAAGCTTGTCAATGCCCCGGTACGAGGTCAGGTCGACGTGAACGGGTACAATGCTGATGTAATTGTTATGCAGGGCCCACTCGTCGGTATCGGATGCTTCCGGCTCGAGGCTGTGGAATTCGCCGGTCAGCCAGTAGTAATCCCGGTTCATGGGATCGGTCCGGTGATCGAATTCTTCCCTCCAGACGCCCTTGTTCTGCCTGCATACGCGGATGCCCTTAATCTTATGGTAGGTATTCACGGGGAAATTGACATTCAGGCAGGTCTCCTCCGGTATCCCTTTTTCCAGGGCACGTGCAAGGATCCTGTCGGCATATTTCGTAATGGTGGAAAAATTGGCTTCGGGGGAATAGTCCAGCAAAGAAAACCCGATGGAAGGGATCCCGTTTATACAGCCTTCGATCGCGGCCGCCATGGTACCCGAATAGATGATGCTGGAGGAGGAGTTCGAACCGTGGTTTATTCCCGAAAGAATCATGTCCGGCTTACGGTCCAGCAGCTTGTTCAGAGCCAGCTTCACGCAGTCCACCGGTGTCCCGTTGCTGGAATACATCACGATTCCATCCTCTTCGTGGACCTTCCGGATCCGGATGGGGTACTTGACGGTTATGGCGTGAGACATGCCCGATTGTCCTTCTTCCGGTGCCACGACAAACACCCTCCCGTAAGGCCGTGCTACCTGAACCAGGGCTTCGAGTCCCCTGGCCCTGATTCCGTCGTCGTTGGTCACCAGGAACAGCTTTTCCTTTTTCTTCTTCACAGCCCGCTGCATCAGCCAACAAAGATAATAATAAATGGTAGGGTACGTTTTTTTTCTCTACTTTTGCATGAACCCATCCAGCACCCTGAAAGTATGAAGATATCCTACAACTGGCTGAAGGAATACATCGATTTTGATCTTTCTCCCGCAGAACTCGGTTCGATACTAACCAACATCGGGCTGGAGGTGGAAGGGATGGAGGCATTTGAGACGGTAAAAGGGGGACTGGAAGGCTGCCTCATCGGGGAGGTAAAAACCTGCGAAAGACATCCGGACGCAGACAAGTTGAGCCTCGCCACGGTGGATATCGGGACCGGCAGGCTTCTGACCATCGTCTGCGGGGCGCCCAATGTGCGGGCGGGACAAAAAGTGGTGGTGGCAACACCGGGTACCACCCTGTACCAGGGAGACAGCAGCTTTACCCTGAAAAAGGCCAGGATCCGGGGACAGGTATCGGAAGGCATGATCTGCGCAGAGGATGAGATCGGTATGGGGGACTCCCACGAAGGCATCATCGTCCTGCCCGGGGATGCCGAAACCGGCATCTCTGCGCGGGAATACTTCAAACTGGAAAGCGATACGGCCTTTGAAATCGGGCTGACCCCAAACCGGATCGACGGGGCTTCGCACTACGGTGTGGCGCGGGACCTCGCGGCCTATCTTTCCCGGGAAAGCCGGGTGAAACCCAGAAAACCATCAACCGATGGGTTCAGCATCGACAACCACAGCCTGAAGATCGGCGTGCGCATCGAAAACCCGGAAGCCTGCAGGCGCTATACGGGGATCACCCTCAGCGGGCTGACGGTGAAGGAATCTCCGCAATGGCTGAAAAACAGGCTTCTTTCTGTGGGACTCAGTCCCATAAACAACGTGGTCGACGTGACCAACTTCGTGCTTTACGAACTGGGCCAGCCCCTGCATGCCTTTGATGCCGACAAGATCAAAGGTGGGACCGTGGTGGTGCGGACCATGGAGGAAGGCACCCGGTTCACCACCCTGGACGAGGTGGAAAGAACCCTGAGCAGGAACGACCTGATGATCTGCGACGAAAAGGACGGGATGTGCATCGGGGGGGTCTTTGGCGGTATCCATTCCGGGGTCACCCGGGAAACCCGCAACCTGTTCCTCGAGAGCGCATACTTCGATCCCGTTTATATACGGCGTACCTCGAGGCGGCATGGACTGAACACCGATGCCAGCTTCCGGTTCGAACGGGGTGCCGATCCCGAAATGATCATTCCTGCTCTGAAACGGGCGGTCACGCTGATCCGTGAGCTTGCCGGGGGCAGCATCTCCTCCCAGATCGTCGATGTCTACCCGGAGAAACTGGAGCCTTTCCGGGTGGAGCTGAGCTTTGAACATATCGACCGGCTCGTCGGCAAGAAAATCGACCGGAAAGTCATCGGCAAGATCCTCGAATCCCTTGAAATAAAAACTGAATCCGCAGCTCCGGACGGCCTGAAGGTCATTGTCCCCCGCTACCGTGTGGACGTGCAACGGGAAGCCGACGTCATTGAAGAGATCCTGAGGATCTACGGGTACGACAACGTGGGCTTCAGGGAAAGCATGACCTCGAGGGTCAGCTACTCGGAGAAGCCGGACAAGGAACGGCTTATCCAGCTCATATCCGATTACCTGAGCAGCAACGGTTTCAACGAGATCATGTGTAATTCCCTCACCCGGGAGGCATATTACGCTGATAACCCGCGGGCCATAAGTCTTTTCAATCCCCTCAGTTCGGACCTGAACCGGATGCGGACGAATTTGCTTTACGGGGGACTCGAAACCATTCTTTTCAACCTCAACCGGAAACGGAGCAACCTGAGGCTTTACGAGTTCGGCAGCTGCTACCAGCTTGCCCCGGAATCCAATCCGGACATCCTGGACACATACGAGGAGTACGAGCACCTGTCATTGCTTCTTACGGGGAACCGTTACGAGGGGAACTGGATTGAGAAGGTTCAGCCGGGCAGTTTCTTTGAACTGAAAACTTACGTGGAAAATGTCCTGGAACGGCTTGGCATTTCGGTGGAAACGCTGGAAACCGGGGAGCCGGATTCCCCTGACCTGGAAGGCGGCCTGTCATACCGGAAGGGGGAAAGGAAACTGGTCGAAATGGGCATGGTTTCAACGGACCTTCTCAAGAAGTTCGGGCTGAGCTCCAATGTTTATTATGCCGATTTCACCTGGGGCCATATCATGGATTCCCTGAAGGATGTGAAGGTAGGCCTGGAACCCATCCCGAAGTTCCCGGAAGTGAGGCGCGACCTTTCCATGATCATCGACCGGGAGGTCCCCTTTGCCCGTATACGGAACATCGCGCAGCGCACGGAGAAAAAATTACTGAAATCCGTCAGCCTGTTCGATGTCTATGAAAGCGAGCAGCTTGAAAAGGGCAAAAAATCCTATGCGGTTGGTTTTATCCTGCAAAATCCGGAAAAAACCCTAACCGATAAGGAGATTGATCGTATAATGGGCAGGATCCAGGCAAACCTGGAAAAAGAAATCAATGCAAAAATAAGACAGGCTGCAGGATGAGTAAGATTGAAATCCGGAACGAAGACATCACCACCCTGAAGGTGGATGCCATCGTCAATGCTGCCAACACGACCCTCCTGGGTGGGGGAGGCGTAGACGGTGCCATACACCGGGCTGCCGGACCTGGACTGCTGGAGGAATGCCGCACGCTGAACGGTTGCCCTACCGGACAGGCCAAGATCACCAGTGCCTACAACCTGCCGTGCAAGTTCGTCATCCATACCGTTGGTCCGGTATGGAAAGGCGGACAATACGGCGAGGAACATTTGCTGGCCAGTGCCTATATGAACCCCATCCGTATCGCGGAAAACATGAAGCTGAAGACCATAGCATTCCCCAACATAAGCACCGGCATCTTCGGCTACCCGAAAGAACTGGCGGCACGAACCGCCATAGCAGCTGTGCGGGAAGGGCTGCGGCAGGCAAAAATCCTCGAGAAGGTCATTTTCTGCATATTCGACCGGGAAAACATGGAAATCTACCGCCGCGAACTGAACCAGGATTAGGACAGCCCCGCCTTACCTTACCTTACCCTCCCCTTCCGACGGCATAGTACTTGCAGATAAGGAAAAATTCTTTACCTTTACGCAAGGCAAGATTGTAACCATCGATTACTTGACGGTTTAACCACTAAGCCTTTTCTGGCCTGGCTGTCCCAAGGGACGGCCAGGCATTTTTCATTCAGGCCGTTGGCAATTTCACAGTTTTTGGACAATTTTGCATATACAATCCCAAGTCTTGGGCGAACGACCCACATACCGTGACCTGCAAAGGATACGTGCCGCCCTGGAGAGCCGTATCGAATACCTTGAGGAGCAGTTGGAACAGGATGACGATTCCTCCAACCTCTTCCGTGGAAGGGGATTGTTCGGAGAACTATTCCGGACGGCTGCGGATATGATCCTGGTGGCCAGGGCGGATTCCAATGGAATCCCGGGAAAGATCATGCTGGCCAATCCGGCCGCCCTGATCCATCTGGAATATTCCCTGGAGGAGATCCAGAAGCTTTCCTTCATGGACCTGCTCGGAAGCTCGGGAGAAGGTGCCCGAAAGGACTCGCTGTATCCCAACACACAGAAGTACGAGAAAACTTTCTATACCAAAAGCGGCAAGCAGATCCACTGCGATGTCCATTCCCATATTTTCATAGAAGAACACGAACGGTATGCCTTTGCCATCGTACATGATATAAGCGAGCGACAGGCCATAGAGGAGTCCCTCCGCAACAGTGAAGAGAAATACAAAAGGCTGGTTGAAAGCCTGAGCGATGAATTCATTTTTTATGCCCACGACACGGACGGCATGATCACCTACCTGAGCCCGTCCATAACCCGGGTCCTCGGTTATTCCCAGGCAGAAGCCATGCGCAATTACCGGGAATTCTATACCGACCATCCCATGAACCGGAATGCCCTGAAACATGCAGAAGAAAGCCTGAAGGGGAACGTCCAGCCCCCCTTCATGAATGAACTCTACCACCGGGACGGGTCCACACGGATCTTCACCAACACGGAACTTCCCATCTTCAATGAAACCGGCGAGGTTATCGGTGTGGAAGGCATCGCGCAGGACATAACCGAGCGGATCGCTGCAGAAGAAGAGCTGAAAAAACAACAGAAGATTTTCAAGCTCCTGGTAGAGACCATTACGGAAGTGTTCTGGATCCATGACATGAAGACGGACCAGCTTCTCTATATAAGTCCCCAGTACCGCGAAGTATTCGGCAGGAGCACAAACAGCCTTTACCACAACCCGGGTTCTTTCCTGAAGGCCGTGCACCCGGATGATGTGGAGTACGTCAAAAAGGAATACCGGAAAATCTCCAGGGGAAAGGGACTTGACCTCGAATACAGGGTGATTGCCGGGGACGGATCGGAAAAGCTGATCTGGTCCAGGTCCTTCGTCCTGAACGATGAACACAACCGGCCGGCCCTTTCGATCGGAACCGCCCTGGACATCACGGCAAGGAAAAAGGCACAGCAGGAGAAGAACATGCTGGCCGCCATCGTGGAAAACCTGGAAGACCATGCCGTGATCAAGGATACCGCCCTGAGGATCATTGCCAGCAACCCGGCCAATACCATGGCTGCAGGTAAAAAATCGGCCGATCAACTCATCGGGAAAACAGACCTGGAGGTTTACGGGGATTTCGAACACGTCCGGCAGTACATGGAAGACGACCGGAAGGCACTGAAACTGAAAAAGGGCCAGACCCTGGTGAACGACCAGGTATTCGTCTACCCGGACGGGGAGAAAATCCATTCCCTGGTGAAAAAGTTCCCGGTCTACGACGAAAAGAACCACCTGATCGCCGTGGCCAGCCTGTCGCGCGATGTCAGCGATTACAAAAAAACCCTTGAGGAGCTGTACCAGAGCGAGGAAAAATATCGTCTCCTGATCAACAACCAGGGGGAAGGGATCGGAATGGTCGATCCTTCGGACTGCTTCATGCTCGCGAACCCGAAAGCGGAGGAGATTTTCGGTGTCCAGGAAGGCAAACTTGTCGGACGCTCCCTGTTCGATTTCGTGGACCAACAGGGGAAGGCACTCATTCTGGAACAGACCGAAAAGCGAAAGAAGGGTGAAAAGGATACCTACGAGATGGAAATCCGCCGTGCCGGCGGGGAGAAAAGGCAGATCCTCGTCACGGCTACCCCCCAGTACCGGGAAGGGGAATTTGTGGGTATCTTTGCGGTCTTCCGGGATGTGACGGAATGGAGGCTGGCGGAGGAAAACCTGAAAAAGTCGGAACGGGATCTCCGGGAAGCCAATGCATCCAAGGATAAATTCTTCTCCATCATCGCCCACGATCTGAAGAACCCCTTCAATTCCATCCTGGGATTTTCCGACCTGTTGCTTAAGGATTATTCCGGTTACGACAAGGAGGAGGTACTGACCTTTATCCGGATGATCAACGAAGCCGCCCGTCAGGCCCATAGCCTCCTGGAAAACCTCCTCAACTGGAGTCGCGCCCAGACCGGCAGAATGAGCATCGAGCCCACCGGTATCGATGCGCACGATGCCGTTGAATCCATTTTTACGCTTTACGAGGGCAGCGCCCGTGAGAAAAACATCAGCCTTGCGAACCGGGTAAGGTCGGGCACCCTGGTAAGCGGCGATGCGAATATGGTACCCACCATCCTTCGCAATCTGGTATCGAATGCGATCAAGTTTACCCGGCCAAAGGGAAAAGTAACGGTTTCAGCCAGAACGGCCCGGAACTGTGCCTTCATCCAGGTCAGCGACAATGGGATCGGGATCCCGGAAGACATGCTCGGCAGGTTGTTCAGGATCGAGGAGAACGTGGTGCGAAGCGGCACTGCAAACGAGGAAGGTACCGGCCTGGGACTGTTACTCAGCCAGGAATTCGCCCGGAAGAACCAGGGACTCATCACCGTCAGCAGCAAGCCGGGAAAAGGGTCCACATTCACCCTCCGCCTGCCGACACCGTCCAAAAACAATCCGGATAATGAAAAACCAAATCCCGTGACATGATACACCACAGGCATCCATCCAGGAAAACCAAAACGTTCTTCTCCCTGAAAATCTCTTCACTCCGGACCGCGATCACCGCCGTCCTGGTTTTTCTCGGACAACTGCAGGGCCTTCGAGCGCAGGACGAAAGCCTTTTGTTGACCTTCAAGGGTCACAAAGGCCCCGTCTACAGCCTTGCAGTGCACCCGGGAGGAAATCTCATCGCCACGGGTTCGGAGGACATGCTCATACATCTCTGGGATCCCTCCAGCGGTGAAATACGCCAGACCCTCGAAGGCCATACCAAACCCGTTAAATACCTCGAATTTTCAAACGACGGCAGGTATCTGCTGAGTGCAGCCAGCACCGAGATCCGGGTGTGGGACCTCGAAAACGGAGGTTCCAGGCAGTATTCCAAACACGTCACACATGTCTACAATCTGGATTTCAACCGGGACGCATCCCGCTTCCTGAGCACCAGCCTGAAAAACAAGTTTTATGAATGGGACCGGGAAACGGCCGAGGTCATCAGGGAATTCGACCGGCACGGCAAATCCTGCCTTGTGGCAGCATACAGTCCCGACAACACCCGGATCGCCAGCGGCTCGCTCGACCGGACCATTAAGATCTGGGATGCCGCCAGCGGTGAGGTCATCCACGACATATCCGCACACGGCGGGAACATCCTCTCGATCGATTTCAGTGCCGATGGGAAATACCTCGCCTCGGCTTCCCTCGACGAGAATGTCAAGATCTGGGATGTGGAGCACGGCAGGATCCACAAGCTCCTTCCGGGGCATGAATACGTCGTTGCCTTTGTGCGGTTCAGCCCCGACGGCCGGTACCTGATAAGCGCATCCTATGACAAGACCGCCCGGCTTTGGGAATTGGCAACGGGCAACTGCATCTATACCTTCGTGGCCCATAAGGACGCCCTTTATGCCGCCGATTTCCTGCCGGACGGAAAAAAGGTGGTGACCTGCTCCAACGACGGGACCGCCATGGTCTATGAGATCTCGCCGCGCTTTATCGCAGAGTACTATTATTTCAGCGAGTTACAGCAGGAAATGCGAGACTCAGGCCTGTTCGGGGAACGCCGGAAGGGGGAGAAAAAAGATGCTTACGAGTTGCGGCAAAAAGAGGCCGCAAAATTCCGGGATGAACTGCACCGTAAATACTACCTCAAGCATCTTGAGGAACTCGGGCAGTAGAAATGCTTCACAGCATGTCCTCGCATGTTTACAAACATCCAGAAGCCCTCATCAAAGACCTCCAAGCCTCCCTAATTTTACCTTCAAGCCGGATACCCCTGTAAACGATGCTTGAGGATTATTAAACCCTTAACAACTTGTCGTGGAATTACCCTTCGCAGAATCCTTCAAGATAAAAATGGTCGAACCCGTTTACCGCAGCACCCCACAGGAAAGGAATCAATGGATACGGGAGGCCCGGTATAATATTTTCAATCTCCGGAGCAGGCAGGTTTACATCGACCTGCTGACCGATTCGGGAACCGGAGCCATGAGCCAGCAGCAGTGGTCTGAAATGATGCTGGGCGACGAAAGTTACGCAGGTGCCAGCTCTTTTTACAAACTGAAGGAAAGCATCCGGGAAGTATTTGGCTTCGAGTATTTTCTGCCGGTTCACCAGGGAAGGGCGGCCGAAAATGTCCTGTTTTCGGTGCTGGTCAAGAAGGGAAATATCGTACCCGGAAACGCCCACTTCGACACCACCAAGGGTCACGTGGAGTACCGGCAGGCCACTGCGCTCGACTGCACGATCCGGGAAGCATACGACACCGCCGCCATTCATCCCTTCAAGGGGAACATCGACACGACCATCCTGAAAAACGTGCTGGAGAAATACGGGGACGTCATTCCCTTTATCATCCTCACCCTTACCTGTAATACAACCGGGGGCCAACCCGTCTCCATGCAGAACATCCGGGATGTCCGGGCACTGGCGGAGGAGTACTCCATCCCGCTTATTTTCGATGGGGCGCGCTTTGCCGAGAATGCCTACTTCATAAAACTCAGGGAAGATGGGTACCGGGACCGCACCATACCCGACATCGTACGAGAAATGTTCTCCTTTGCGAATGCCGTGACCATGAGTGCCAAGAAAGACGGCATAGTGAACATGGGCGGTTTCATCGGGTTTCGCGACCCGGAGATGTACGAGAAGGCCGGTACCTACAACATCATGTTCGAGGGATATCTCACCTACGGGGGTATGACGGGACGGGATATGAATGCACTTGCCAGCGGGCTGAAGGAAGCAACGGATTTTGAATACCTGGATACCCGTGTCCGCCAGACCGAATACCTGGCCAACCGCCTGCTCGAATACGGCATCCCCATCCAGCAGCCAACGGGCGGACATGCCGTTTACGTGGATGCGACCCGGTTCCTGTCCCGGGTACCCCGGGAGGAATTCATCGCCCAGACCCTGGTGATCGAACTCTACCTCGAAGGCGGGATAAGGAGTGCGGAGATCGGTACGCTGATGGCCGACCGGGATCCCCAGACCCGGGAAAACCGCTACCCCGAGAACGAGTATGTCCGCCTTGCCATCCCAAGGCGCGTCTACACCAACAACCACATGGATGTCGTCGCCGCAGCCTTACGGAACATATTCGAGCGGCGCGACAGGATCGTATCCGGATACAGGATCCTGAAGGAGGCGCCCATCATGAGGCATTTCACGGTTGAACTGGCCCCGGTTTAACAACTATTTCACAGGGACGGTTTTGCAGTTCCTCAAATAATAGCCACCTTTGGGCTTTCTTAACCGGAGAAGCCCAGATGAAGGACCTTACCGTCGGCAAGGAGGCCCGGCTGATATTCAACTTCGCGATGCCCATGTTGCTGGGCAACCTTTTCCAGCAGCTCTACAACATCGTGGATACGATCATCGTAGGCAATTTCCTGGGAAGCCAGGCGCTGGCCGCGGTAGGGGCATCCTATCCCATCGTATTCACCCTGATCTCCCTGATCATCGGGGTCGCTTCCGGTGGCACCATCGTAATCGCACAGTATTTCGGG
>CAZNQG010000089.1:0-14314 GCA_964575235.1 uncultured Bacteroides sp. | reverse complement strand
GGTCACCCCCGGCTCCGGCACCCAGGGCGCCGATGGTTATTCCCTTCACGTCGCCCCCGGCACCCGCACCGAGTCCCCCTACGTTCACCCCGGTCATGTTGTTCCCTGCGCCCACGCCGAACCCTCCGATATTCACCCCGGCCATGTTGTTCCCGGCACCCGCACCCAGGGCCCCGAAATTCAGTCCTACGGCGTTTTTCCCGGAGCCGGTCCCCAGGATCCCCAGGTTGATTCCCCGTATGTTATCCGTGGCGCCGGAGCCCACGATGCCGATGTTGATTCCGTTCCGGTTGGCCGTTCCCATGACCGCCGGGAGCCCGATGCTTATCCCGTTGACCGAACCCGTCTGCCGTCCGGGGTCCCTGGCTCCCCAGGCCGAGACGTTGATCCCGTTGATGTTCTCGATGTCCTTGTCGATGATGTTGAACCGGAGGCCGGTGAACCGGGTTGAATTCCCGAAGCTGATCCCCCAGGTTTTTGCGGGCAGGTTGAGTCCCTGGCCAAAAACGGCAGGCAGGGCAAGGGTCAGGCTGAGCAGCAGCAGGGCGGTTTTTCTCATGGCTCGAAGGTTTTTCTTATTTTGTTATGACGATCGTCGCATCCGGCAGTTACAAATCTACGATAAAAATATTCACGCCGGAAGCGCGTTATTATTGGGAATTAGAAGCAAACCGTTGCATTGAGGCGTCTCCTTTTTACCATAGCGGTTCTGAGTATGCTGTTTCCCTGCAGGGGACAGCCATACGTCGTTTCCATCCGCATGTCGGAGGAAATCCGTGGGTTCTCACCCGGTACGCTGTCGTCGGCCGATTCCCTGGGAGTCTACCGTGTTTTGAAAGAAATGCTTGGGGATTTGAGGCGGGAGGGGTACCTGGCCGCGTCGGTGGACAGCCTCAGGTTCGATTCCCTGGATGTGCAAGCCTGCCTGTGGGTGGGTCCCCGTTTCCAGTGGGGAAAGCTTTTAATGGATTCGGTGGACCGCGGGGTGGTCCGCAGGGCCGGAGTGAGGAGAAAGGCATTTCAGGGGAAACCCGTCCGGGCTGACCGCCTGGCCGCAGCACAGGATCGCCTGGTTTCTTTTTACGAGAACAACGGCTACCCCTTTGCCCGGGTATCCATGGAGGAGATCCGGATCTCCGGCAGGGAGATCTCGGGGCAGCTCCGGGTGCAGACCGGGGAACTGTTCCGTATCGACACCGTGCACGTCCGCGGGGAAGTAAGGATCGATCCGCGCTACGTCGAGCGCCTGTGCGGTGTGCAGTCAGGCGATATCTACCGGGAGAACCGGATACGGGCGATCGGAAGCAGGGTGCTCGAGTGCGATTTCCTGGAGGAGATCAAGCCGGCGGAACTTGAGTTCTTCCGGGGTTCCGTGGATGTATACACCTACCTGCAGAAGTCCCGCGCCAACCGGTTCAACGGCATCATCGGGGTATTCCCGAACCACCCGCAGACCGGCAGGCTGTTCGTAACGGGAGACCTTCAGCTTTACCTTGTCAATTCATTCGGCAGGGGGGAGTCCTTCCGTTTTGCATGGAAAGCGGTACAGCCCCTGACCCAGGAACTGAATGTGGAGGTGGACTGGCCCTATGTCTTTTCGTCCGCCGTTGGCGTGGGCGTGGATTTTTCCCTCCTGAAGCAGGATACCTCCTGGTTCACGGTCAACCCGGTGGCGGACCTGAAGTTCTTCCTGGGAGGAAGGAATCATTTCAACGTGTTCTGGGATTATTTCAGCAGCTCGCTGATCAGCACAACGGGAATGGAAAACCTGTCCCGCCTCCCGGCCCATGCCGATGTCTCAAGCAGCCTTTACGGGCTGGGACTGCAGTACCGGAACCTGGATTACCTGTTCAATCCCCGCAGAGGCTGGGACCTGATGGCGAGGGCCGGCATCGGAAGCCGGAAGATCCGCAAAAACCCGGCCCTGCCCGACGAGGTTTATGAATCCGTCGATCTGAAAACGACCAAGTTCAGGGGATGGGCCGTGCTGGGTTACTACCAGCCGCTTGGCGGGCGGTTCAGCCTTCACCTGGAGAACCGGAGCGGCTTGCTGAGGAGCGGGGGACTTTTCGAGAACGAGCTGTTCAGGCTCGGCGGAATCCATACCCTCAGGGGGGCGGATGAGAACTCGATCTACGCATCGCTTTACAGCCTGGGGACGCTGGAGGCCCGGTTCCTGTTCGAGCAGAACTCGAACTTTTTTCTTTTTTTCGACGGGGGATATTATGAAAAAAGGACCGAAGAGGAATTCTCGAGCGACTTCCCGTTCGGCTTCGGCATGGGTGTGAACCTTGCGACACGCGCCGGAATCTTTTCCCTGGTCTATGCCATCGGAAGGCAGTTTGAAAATCCCGTGAACATAGGCAGTGCGAAGATCCATTTCGGTTACCTGAACCGGTTTTAAATCTTCCATTAAATACTATCTTTGTCCCCTGTACCATCAAACCTCCTTCCCATGGATGTGACCGTTCAAACCGCCAAGGACCTGGGTCTGACACCGGATGAATTCGAGATGATCAAAAACTACCTGGGCCGTACGCCCAATTTCACCGAGCTTTCCATTTATTCGGTCATGTGGTCCGAACATGCATCCTACAAGAATTCCATCCGCTGGCTGAAGACCCTTCCGCGCGAGGGGAAAAACCTGCTGGTCGGGGCGGGTGAAGAAAACGCGGGACTGGTGGATGTCGGGAACGGGCTGGGCTGTGCATTCAAGATCGAATCGCACAACCATCCCTGCGCCATCGAACCTTACCAGGGAGCCGCCACGGGCGTCGGCGGGATCAACCGCGACATTTTCACCATGGGCGCGCGACCCGTTGCCCAGCTGAATTCACTGCGTTTCGGCGACCTGAACCTGGACCGGACCCGGTGGCTCATCCGGGGCGTGGTCAAGGGCATCGGCGATTACGGCAATTCCTTCGGTGTTCCCGTGGTCGGGGGAGAGGTGTCCTTCGATGACTGCTACAATACCAATCCGCTGGTCAACGCCATGAGCGTGGGCCTCGTGAAGAAGGAGGATATGATCTCCGCCGTGGCCAGTGGGGTGGGGAATCCCGTATACATCGTCGGTTCATCCACAGGGAAGGACGGCATCCACGGGGCCACCTTTGCCTCTGCCGATATCACGGAGGATTCGGCCGACGACATCCCATCCATACAGGTGGGCGATCCCTTCATGGAGAAACTCCTGCTCGAGGCAACCCTGGAGGTGAATAGGAGCGGGGCCGTGGTCGGGATGCAGGACATGGGTGCAGCGGGGATCATATGCTCCACCTCGGAAATGTCCGCAAAAGGGGGAAGCGGCATGCGCATAGACCTGGCGAAGGTACCCCTGCGCCAGCAGAACATGGAAGCCTGGGAAATACTGCTTTCGGAGTCGCAGGAGCGGATGCTGGTTTGTGTGGAAAAGGGAAAGGAGAAGGTCGTGGAGGAGATCTTCGAGAAATGGGACCTCAACTGCCGGATCATCGGGGAGGTGATCGCGGAGGACAAGCTCGACTTCTACATGGGGGATGAACCGGTTGCAGAGGTGCCCGCCTCTTCACTGGTGCTGGGCGGAGGCGCCCCGGTTTATGAAAGGGAATTCAGGGAACCGGACTATTATAAGGAATACCGGAAATTCGAACCGGACAGCGTGGAGGAGCCGGAGGATTATAAGGCCGTCTCCTGCGAGCTGGTCAGGCATCCCAACATCGCGTCCAAAAGATGGGTTACCGAACAGTACGACACCATGGTACGGACCAACAACCTGTCGACCAATTTTCAGTCCGATGCGGGACTCACAAACATAAAAGGCACCCATGCCGCCCTGGCCCTGACGACGGACTGCAATTCCCGATACGTGCAGGCCGATCCGAAGACAGGGACCATGATCGCCGTGGCCGAGGCCGCCCGCAACATCGTATGCAGCGGCGGGGAGCCCCTGGCCATAACAAACTGCCTGAACTTCGGCAATCCCTACAACCCGGAGGTCTACTGGCAGTTCAAGGAAGCCGTCACCGGAATGGGCGAAGCCTGCCGGAAGTTCGGCACGCCTGTGACCGGGGGGAACGTAAGCTTTTACAACCAGGCCAGCATCGATGGAAAGACCGTCCCGGTCCACCCCACACCCGTGATCGGCATGCTCGGGATCATACGGGACAAGCAGCTCATGATGTCGCTTGATTTTAAGGAGAAAGGCGATATGATATACCTGATCGGACGATCCGTGAACGACCTGGGATGTTCCCAGTACCTGTATTCGGTTAAGGGAATCAAGGGAAGTCCCCCGCCCGCGTTTGACCTGGACTATGAGTACAGGGTCCAGCAGGCTGTCATGGGACTGATACGCGGAGGCATGATCCGGTCCGCCCACGATGTTTCGGACGGGGGACTTTACATTACCCTGATCGAATCGGCCATGCCCCGGAACCTGGGTTTCGATATTACTTCACCCGCCGAAATACGTAAGGACGCATTTCTCTTCGGGGAGGCCCAGAGCCGGATCGTGGTGAGCGTAAGACAGGACAAAGAGACCGAATTCATCGATTTCATGATGGATCAGGATCTTCATTTTTCGGCCCTCGGGCACGTCACCAAGGGAGAACTGCGGGTCGACGACGTGTCGTTCGGATTCATCAAGGATATGAAGAGGAAATACCTTACGGCCATGGAGAATATCCTGGAGGAGGGCAAGGAGGATTATAACCCCCCCGAATGATCGGATAATAACACCCGGTGGGAAACGTTAAAAGAGGTAAAAGTCCCGTGAAAAAACACCCGGCCATAATCCTGCTCCTGTGCATCGCCTTGCATGCCTACGGCCAGGTGGCGAAAGTCCAGAACGATCCGGGTTACGATTACAAGTGGATCCATTTCGGGTTCATGGTGGGACTCAACACCATGGATTTCGGGTTCAAGCGCCCCTCGCTCGTTACCGACACCATATATTATGCGGATGTCAGCAAGCCCAGGCCGGGCTTCCAGGTCAGCATCGTTTCAGACCTCCGGATGGGCGACCGGCTTTCGCTGCGCTTCCTTCCCGGGATCACCTTCGGGTCGAGGGAATTTTCGTTCTACGACGATGAGGGACTCGTGAGCAGTCAGGTAGTGGAATCGAACTACCTGGATTTTCCCCTGCTGGTGAAATACAAATCCTGGAGGGTGAACAACTACCGGCCTTACGTCATCGGCGGCGTGGACATGCGATACGACATGGCCTCGAGGAAGGATTATGAGGAAGACGGTCCCTGGATCCGCCTCCACCCGATGGACTTCTACCTCGAGGTGGGGTTCGGGATCGACTTTTTCCTGCAGTACTTCAAGTTCTCCCCGGAGCTCAAGGTCTCGGCCGGGTTCCGGGACGTGCTGGTGCACGATCCTCCCGGGGGACTGAACAGCCGCTACATGTATTCCATCGACCGGCTGCACTCCTACCTGGTCATGCTCTGTTTTTATTTCGAGTAGGACTGCCTCCGGAATTCCGCACAAAAGACGGCTGCGGCTGCAGCCACATTCAGGCTTTCCGGGTGCGCCGAAGGGTCGTTGCAGGGGATGCTTACGACCCGGTCGCTGAGATCCGACAGGGAAGGTGAGAGTCCCCCGGACTCGTTCCCCAGCAGGATCATGCCCCGTTCCGGCAGGCCGGTTTCGTACAGATTTTCACCCCGGCTGCCGGTGGCGATGACGGCGAAGCCAACGGGGTCCTCACTGGATCCGCCTGGGTCCTCACTGGATACGCCGGAGCTTGCATCCTTCACGCCGGCACCTGGTTTCGGGGTTGTCCCGCCCAGGTGGCTGCGTATCTCCCCGATGATCTGCGGCAGGTCTATGAAATATGTGCGGACGCGCAGGAATGAGCCCATGGTGGACCGGATTACTTTCGGGTTGTATAGCTCCACGCAGTCCCTCGAACACAGGATATCACGAATGCCGAACCAGTCCGCGATCCTCAGGATGGTGCCCAGGTTGCCCGGGTCCTGGATGGTTTCGAGTCCCAGGCTCAGCACCCGGCCAAGCCCGGCGGGATCCGGAACATGCTTCTCCTGCCGTACCAGGGCCAGGGCAGGGTTGTGTTCCTGCATCCGGGAGACCTGCCTGAGCTCCGTCCCGCTGACCTCGATGACCTCCATTCCCCCGAGGATGCCTGCCGGGAGCGCTCCGAGGAAATCCCCCGTTGCCACCAGGGTTTCCACCCGGAAGGGAATACACCCGGGTCCGGGTGAGAGCAGTTCCCCGACCATCTTTTCCCCCTCCACCGGGAACAGTCCAAGTTCTTTCCGGAATTTCTTATGCGCCAGGCTGCGGATCCGCTTCTTCTGGTTTATGCTCAGTGAAGCCATTGTTGATTATGCGTTTTCCATCCCGGGTCTGTTGTGCCCTAAGTTGAGTATATTTGCTTCCAAGATACGAAAATTAAGACGTTGGTACGTTTCAGCATAATCCTGCTCATCCTTGTGCCGGTGTTGATCCTGTCGTCCTGCAGGCCGACCAAGTATGTGGCGGAGGATGAATACCTGCTTGATAAATACAAACTGAAAATCGAGGAGGGACATGTGGACCACAAGGAACTGGACAGCTACGTAAGGCCCAAGCCGAATAAAAAGATACTGGGATTGAAGTTTTACCTGGGACTCTACAACCTTTCAGGTAAAAAGGATAACGGCTGGAACCGCTGGCTCCGGAAGATCGGGGAGGCGCCGGTCCTTTACGACGGCTACGAGACCGAGCGCAACGACAAGCAGCTCGGGCTTTACATGCGCAACAAGGGTTATTACGATGCCGGCGTCACCGACAGCGTCCGGTTCCGGAAAAAGCAGGCGGCCGTGACCTACGAGATCGAACCCGGAAGGCCCTACACGATCCGCTCCCTGACTTACCGCCTGGAGGATACCACCATTCAATCGATTTTCTATCGCGACACGGTCAACAGCCTGGTTAAAAGGGGCAGCCATTTCGATGTCGACGTGATGCAGTCTGAACGGGCACGCATCGAAACCACGATGCGCAACCACGGATATTACAATTTCAGCAGGGAGTATGTATATTACCGGGTGGACACCGCCGTCGGGAACCACCGGGTTGACCTTACGCTCGGGGTGAAGAAATACATCATCACCACGATGGAAGGATATTACCTGATGTTGCCGCACCGCAAATACCGGGTGGAACAGGTGTTCATCTATCCGTCCTTTGACCCAAAGAGCGCCATCGAGGATTACCAGGGTTATATGGAAAGACTCAACCGGGACGAGTTCAACGAATTCATTTTCCTGCACGAGGGA
Source organism: uncultured Bacteroides sp. (assembly GCA_964575235.1). Taxonomy (GTDB): domain Bacteria; phylum Bacteroidota; class Bacteroidia; order Bacteroidales; family SM23-62; genus SM23-62. The sequence continues at coordinate 7,049 of CAZNQG010000089.1, read as the reverse complement.
AAGCTGAGGGCGAACCAGAACGTTGTTTCACAGTCCGTATACATCCTGCCTGGGGAATTGTACAACCAGGAAAACGTCAGGCAATCCTACAAGCACCTCAGCTCCCTGCACATCTACAAGGCAGTTGACATCTTTTTCGAGGAGCCGGATTCCCTGGACAACCGGCAACTCGAATTCTACCCCCTGGTCTGCCATATACAGTTGAGTCCCACCACCAAGCAATCCTATACCGTCGAACTGGAGGGGACGAACTCCAGCGGGAACCTTGGAATGGGGGGAAACCTGAATTATCAGCACCGGAACCTGTTCGGTGGCGCCGAGAACTTCTCGATCCGGTTATCCGGCGCCATCGAGGCCATAAAGAAAACCGACGAGAAAGGCTTCGGGAACATGGTCGAGCTGGGAGCCGAGACCCGCCTTGGCCTGCCCCAGTTCCTGCTGCCCTTCAAGACGGAGAATTTCATCCGCAAGTACGACCCCAAGACCAATATCTCCGCCTCGTATAATTACCAGCGCCGCCCCGATTATACCCGCTCGATCTTTCAGACCACCTTCGGGTACCTGTGGAGCGGGAACGAGCTGGTGACCCACATCGTGAACCCGGTCCAGATGAACTTTGTCAGGATGATCGATGCCAGCCAGCAGTTCCTGGACAGCATCCGGGACACCTACCTGCAATACAGCTACGAGGACCGGTTGATCCTGGGAATGAACTACAGCCTGATTTTCAGCAACCAGAAACTGAAAAAGAGTTCGGACTTCCTGTTCTTCCGCAGCAATGTTGAATCCACCGGTCTCCTGCTGTCCGGCGTGGCGGGATCGACCAACCAGCCGAGGGATTCCCTGGGCCGCTACCGGATGCTGGGCAACGAGTTTGCCCAGTACATTAAAGGGGATGTGGAATTCCGCTGGTATAACATCATGAACGATAAGACCAGTATGGTATACCGGCTCTTCGCGGGCATTGCATATCCTTACGGGAACTCGGTCACCATCCCTTTTGAAAAGCAGTATTTTTCCGGTGGGGCAAACGGTGTGCGGGCCTGGCATGTGCGTGACCTGGGTCCGGGCTCCTACGTTGGGGCCGGACCGACGAAGTTCCCCAATAAGACCGCCGACATCAAGCTGGAGGCGAACGTTGAATACCGCTTCAAGCTTTTCTGGGTGCTGGAAGGTGCCCTTTTTGTCGACGCCGGGAACATATGGTCGCTCAACCCGGACGCGGACAGGGTCGGGGCGAATTTTGCATGGAACACCTTTTACAGGGAGATCGCCGTGGGAACGGGATTCGGGCTGAGAATGGACCTGTCTTTCTTCGTATTCCGCGTAGACCTCGGTATCCAGGTAAGGGACCCGGCTGAACCGGAGGGAAAACGCTGGGTCCTGTTCAACCAGGACATACGTCCCCCGGTCTTCAACATCGCGATCGGATACCCCTTCTGAGATACAGGCATCGCATCTGATTCCCTCGATTTTTTACATGCCTGACCGGTGGGTTCTGCGGCGGGCTTCCGAAAATATTACTGCGGTTCTTTTCATTCTATCCCCGAATCTTCTATTTTTGCGGAAATCATTTAAAAGGAATACAGATGTCATCAAAAGTTTTCGATGCAGTAAAACCCGGGGTGGTCCTCGGAGCCGACGTGCAAAAACTTTTCCAGGTTGCACGGGAGAACGAATTTGCCCTGCCGGCCGTCAATGCAGTGGGCACCAACACGGTCAACGCGGTCATGGAAGCGGCGAGAGCCGTCAATTCTCCCGTAATCATCCAGTTCTCGAACGGGGGAGCGATCTTCTGGGCCGGGAAGAGCCTGCCCAACGACAAGCAGCAGGCTGCCGTTGCCGGGGGCGTGATCGGTGCAAAGCATGTGCACCACCTGGCCGAAATGTACGGAGTTGCCGTGCTCATGCATACCGACCATGCGGCACGCAAGCTGCTGCCCTGGATCGACGGACTCCTGGACGCCGGGGAAAGGCATTACGAGACATGGGGAAAACCCCTGTTCAGTTCGCATATGATCGACCTCTCGGCGGAACCCCTGAAGGAGAATATCGAGACCTGCAAAAGGTATCTTGAACGCATGAGCAAAATAGATATGACCCTTGAGGTCGAGCTCGGGGTTACAGGCGGGGAGGAAGACGGGGTGGACCATTCCGGCATCGACAGTTCCAGGCTTTACACCCAGCCCGAAGACGTGGCCTATGCCTACGAGGAACTGGGCAGGGTGAGCGATGCATTCACCGTAGCGGCTTCCTTCGGGAACGTACACGGTGTCTACAAACCGGGCAACGTAAAACTTACGCCCAGGATCCTGCATAATTCACAGAACTATATCCAGGAAAAATTCAAAACCGGACCGAAGCCGGTCAATTTCGTGTTCCACGGGGGGTCGGGCTCCAGCCGTGAAGAGATCCGGGAAGCCGTCAGCTACGGGGTGATCAAGATGAACATCGACACCGACACCCAGTGGGCTTTCTGGGACGGGGTACGGAATTACGAACGGGCAAACCGGGATTACCTGCAGGGCCAGATCGGCAACCCGGAGGGTCCCGAAAAGCCCAACAAGAAGAAGTACGACCCGAGGGCCTGGTTGAGGGAAGGAGAGAATTCAATGGTGGAAAGGCTGAAGCTGGCATTCGAGGACCTGAACTGCGTGGACCGGAATTAATATTCCGCGCGATTGCGAGAAAACGCAGATTCCAGCATTAAGGGTTAAAAATGGCAGGTATTCCCTCACCGGGACGCGACAGTTTCACAAGTAAGTTCGGCGTCATAGCTGCCGCAGCCGGTTCGGCCATCGGCCTGGGAAACATATGGAGGTTCCCCTATGTGGCCGGGGAAAACGGCGGAGGGGCCTTCCTGATGCTTTACCTGGGCTTTGTGCTGGCCATCGGTATACCGGTGATGCTTTCGGAATTCACCATCGGGAGGAGCACCCAGCGCAATCCCGTGGGCGCCTTCCTGAAGCTGGCACCCGGAAGGCCCTGGTTCCTGATCGGCCTCATGGGGGTGGGAGCCGCCTTCATGATCCTGGCATTTTATGCGGCGGTTGCGGGATGGACGCTCGAATACCTCTACCAGAGCATCGTCAACGGGTTTGCAGGAAAAACCCCCACGGAACTGGGCGATATGTTCAACGCGTTCCGGGCCGGGTCCTGGAGACCCGTCATATGGTTCCTGGTATTCATGGTCCTGACGGCTTCCATCGTTATTTCCGGTATACGGAACGGGATCGAGAAATACGCCAAGATCCTCATGCCGGTACTGCTGCTGATCCTGATCGTACTCATCATCCGGTCCGTTACCCTTCCAGGGGCAGTGGAGGGGCTTCACTTCCTTTTCAAGCCCGATTTTTCAAAGCTTTCGGCCGGGACCATCCTGGAGGCCCTGGGGCAGGCCTTTTTCTCCCTGAGCATAGGGATGGGCACCCTGATCACGTACGGGTCCTACATCCAGAAAATCGATAACCTTGCCAATACGGCGATCAGCGTTTCACTGGCGGATACCTTCATTGCCGTCCTGGCGGGAATGGCCATTTTCCCGGCTGTTTTCGCGTTCGGCATAGATCCTGCAGCCGGCGAGAACCTGGTGTTCATTACCCTGCCCAACATCTTCCAGCAGATGGCCGGGGGCTATTTTTTCTCCCTGATGTTCTTCGTATTGCTTGCCTTGGCAGCACTGACCTCGACGATTTCGGTGCTCGAGGTCGTGGTGGCATATTTTGTGGAGGAACTGAAGATGACCCGAAGGAAGGCCACCATCCTGGCCACGGGATTGATCTCCCTGCTGGGTATCCTTGCAGCCGGTTCCTGGGGCTGGTTCGAGAACATGACGCTTTTCGGGAAGAACGTCTTCGAACTGCTCAATTTCACCTCTGCAAACATCCTGCTGCCCCTGGGCGGATTTTTCATCGTTATCTTCGTCGGGTGGTTCATGGGAAAGAAACTGGTACGGCAGGAAATCTCGAACCGGGGCAGCCTGCGGGCAAGGTTTCTGTTCGTATTCCTTTACATCATCCGCATCGTTGCACCGATCGCCATCGCCATCGTATTTCTCAACGGATTAGGCATCATCAGATTCTAAAAGAAAGGGGAGGGGTATGTTCCGGAGGCTGCTCAGGGAATATCTCTCGCTTTCGCGCGGTGAAAGGCGGGGCTTCCGGGTCCTGCTCGCTCTCATCATCCTCCTGTTATCCCTGAGGACGGTCCTTCCCTTCCTGCCGCGTCACGGGGGAAAAATACACGGTCCTGCCGCAGAGGATGTGGAAGCCATGCTGGATTCGCTCCGGAAGGGGACCGTTCCGTCGGCCGTGGCCTCGGTGACGGATCTTTTTACATTCGATCCGAATACGGCCGCGTTTGGGGACCTGGTCCGGTTGGGGATCTCCCCCGGGGTGGCCGGGATCCTGATAAATTACCGGAATGCGGGGGGACTGTTTCGGCGTGATTCGGACCTGCTCCGGGTATACGGGATGGAAGAGGCGGTCTTCCGGCGCTTGCAGCCTTACATACGGATCGAAGGGACAGGACGTCCCGGCACGAAGTTCAAAGGTACGCAGACAGGTGCTGCAGGCGACCGGGCCTTCGCGATGGTTCCCGCCGGCGGGAACGCAAAAGGGGATTCCCCCGGTGTTCCCTCTGGCCGGAGCGTTGTGGATGTTTCCCCCATTGTTTCCCCGGGCATAAGCACGGGGATGTTTGAACTGAATGCGGCGGACTCCCTGCAACTGCTTTCCGTGTACGGTATCGGTCCCACATTCGCCCGCCGGATCATCCGATACCGGGAATTGCTGGGGGGATTCTACGGCCGGGAACAACTCAGGGAAGTCTACGGGTTCAGTCCCAAGCAATACCGGGAACTGGCCGCACGCAGCACCATCGATACCAGCCTGCTCCGGAAACTGGACCTGAACCTTCTGGATGCCGAGGGGCTTTCCCGGCATCCCTACCTGGATGCTTACCAGGCGGGGGCTCTTGTGGCGTTCCGTGAACGGATGGGTGCTTTCGAAACCGCTGAACAGGTGGTTGAAAACCGCCTCCTGCCGGATTCGGTCTTCCTCAAGATCCGCCCCTACCTGAAGGCCGGCCGCTGAACAACGCAGTAAAAATGAAATGGCTTTTCGGGGCGGGGGAACAGCCGGCCGGAATCCCGGGCCTTGCCCGCCCGGCAAGGGATCAGGGATTTTTAATCTTTTTTAACACCAAATTCTGGATTTCTTCCCCGTTTTTTTGTATTTTACTGATTCAACCACTTGGTAGGAACCATAAGTATAAGTTTCTGTCCGGCAGCATTTTCAATTTAAAATCAATCTAAAAACGAACATAATCCTTGTGCGTATGAAATTTTTATGATTTTTTTTGAATAATCTGATACAATTAATAAATTTGCCGCTCAATAATTTAAAGGATAGGAGAACATTATGATCGTCGTTCCAATCAAAGAAGGCGAAAACATTGAGCGCGCTTTAAAAAAGTTTAAAAGAAAATTCGAGAAAACGGGTACCATTAAGGAATTACGGGGGCGTCAGGCCTATGTAAAGCCCTCGGTTAAAAGGCGTCAGACGAAAAAGCGTGCCATGTACATCCAGAAACTCCAGAACCTGGACAACTAGGAATACACGGACCTCCAACCACCGTCCTGCGCCGATCAAAACTTATTTGTCCCCCGGTTTCTTGAAACCGACTCCCGGTAAACTTTATGAATCATAACGAATCCTTTCTGGATTATCTCCGGTTTGAGAAAAGGTATTCAGATCATACCATACTTTCATACAGGACTGATCTGGAACAGTTTGACGCTTATTTCAGGGAGCACGGCGACGGATCCGATCTCAGCCGGGCGGATGCCGGGATCATCCGTTCCTGGGTGATGTGCCTGATGGAATCCGGGCAGAGCCCGCGCACCGTGAACCGCAAGATCTCAACCCTGAAATCCTTCTTCAAGTACCTGATGCGTGAACAGCACATACATGTAAATCCGATGGATAAGGTTCAACGTCCCCGGTCCGGCCGGAAGCTTCCCTCTTTTGTCGAAGAAGAAAAGATGGACATGCTGTTGGATGAATTCGATTTCGGGGAGGATTTCAGCGGCATACGCAACCGGCTCATCATCGAGATCCTTTACATCACCGGCATGAGGCAGGCCGAACTGATCGGCCTGAGAGACGGCGATGTTGACCTTTTTGAACTGAACCTCCGGGTTACCGGTAAGCGGAACAAACAGAGGATCGTTCCCTTCGACCGGGCATATGTGGATGTAATCAAACGTTACGTAAGGCTCCGGAACCAGGCCTTCCCGGTAAGGGAAAGTCCCAACCTCCTGTTGACCGACAAGGGCAGGCCCCTGTATCCGAAGTTTGTGTACAAGGTGGTCAATTCCTACCTCCGGTTTGTAACCACGATGGAACACCGGAGCCCCCACCTGCTCCGACATACTTTTGCCACCCACATGCTGAACCGCGGAGCAGACCTGAACGCCATCAAGGAGATCCTGGGCCATTCGAACCTTGCGGCAACACAGGTCTACACCCATAATACATTTGAAAAACTCGTTACTATATATAAACAAGCTCATCCGAGGGCATAAAAGTTGAATCGACATGGATATTAAAATTCATTCAATCCGGTTTGATGCAGATGTTAAGCTGCTTGATTTTATCACTGGTAAAGTCCGGAAACTGATCCAGTTTTTCGATGACATCATCGGTGCAGAGGTTTTTTTGAGGCTGGATAAATCCCAGGATCTTGAGAATAAGGTGGTGGAGATCCGGCTGACCCTACCCGGAAATGAGCTTTTTGCCAAGAAGCAGAGCAAGACCTTCGAAGAGTCTACAGACCTGTCCGTGGAGGCCCTGAGAAGACAGATTATGAAGCATAAGACGAAACTCAGAAGGGCCTGAAATAAAGCGGGTATTTTTTTTGTGTTATAAATAAAATATTTATACATTTGCGAACCGATTTTCAAGGGTGTATTATGCCCTGACGTTCTTTGATTTGCCAATGTAGCTCAGCTGGTCAGAGCAGCTGATTTGTAATCAGCAGGTCGGGGG
>CAZNQG010000088.1:0-14384 GCA_964575235.1 uncultured Bacteroides sp. | reverse complement strand
GGCGGGCAGTCCTATCATTTCGACAGCCGTGCCAGACAGGTCGTCTTATCACTGAGCTTCCGGTTCTGATTTTTCAATTCGTCCGGATCCGATCTGCCGGGCAAGAGATACCGCTATGTGCTATACGGTAAACATAAACCTTACCCGGAATGAACTCGAAAAACGTTTCGGAGCGAAGTTCGACGATCCGGGCTCCTTTCATCCGGGTTATTACTTCAATGCATTCGACCTTCCGGACCTGCCTGTCGTCCGGAACGGGAGCCCGGACTCCATCGTTTTGTTTGGCTGGGGACTCATTCCCTTCTGGGTTAAGGATGCGGCAGCGGCCGGTGAGATCAGACGCAAGACCTTCAACGCCCGTCTGGAAACCCTGCTCGACAAGCCTTCCTTCAGGGAATCCGTGAAAACCAGGAGGTGCCTGGTCCTCTGCAGGGGATTCTATGAATGGCAGCAGAGGGACCGTGAGAAGATACCCTATTACATATACCTGAAGGGTGAAACCCCTATGGCCATGGCCGGGCTGTACGAGAACTGGACGGACCGGGAGACCGGCGAGATGATCTCCACCTGCACCATCATAACCACGGCGGCCAACCCGATGATGGAAAAAATCCATAACACGAAGAAACGGATGCCCCTGATTATTTCTCCGGAAAGTGAAGGATCCTGGATCGATCCGGACCTCAGCGCTGCAGATGCTGTCCGTTTCCTGGAGCCTGCAGACGAGAAGCAGATGTCTGCCCATACCATCTCGAAGTTGATTTCAAAAAGAGGTGTGGAGAAGAACGTACCCGAACTGGTAAAGCCTGTTTCATATGGTGGCGAAGCTCTTTTTTAATCCCGTACTTGACTTTTATAGGCACAGGTAGTAACTTATCGGAAACTTACCAAGAAAAGGAGGTTGGCCATGCAAAAGTTCTATCTATGCCCGACATGCAAAGGGCACCTGAAAGTGGGAGAGTACATCGTATTTACGGCGAGGAACAAGAAGAACGAAAAAGGTCTTTTGCTGCTGCATCCGAAGATCGGTAACTACAACAGTATAAAACATCCCTCGTTTGAATACCGCAAAGGCGAGAGCCTTGATTTTTACTGCCCGATCTGCTCTGCCAGCCTGGTTTCGAAGTTTGATGAGAACCTGGTCCACGTTATCATGATCGACAAGGACATGAAGGAATACGAAATCTATTTTTCTCGCATTGCCGGAGAAAAAAGCACCTACCGGGTTGCCGGCGATTCATCGGTCATGGCGGCCGGCGAACATTCGCATCGGTACACCTATTTCAAGATACCCGAAAAACTGAAGCAATACCTGCACAGGGAGTCCTGATGCGGATCATTCGAAAAAAACAGGATTTGTGTTAAAGCCCTGTTAAAAAGGTTTTAAGATCTGAATATTCTATTATATTTGCCGGGTATATATAATTTGTATAATGAGGTTCAGGATCGTTGCTTCAACAGGTTTCGTTATTATTTGGTTACTAAGTTCATTTACCTCCGGGCATGGGCCGAGGGTGCTCTCCTTTGATGATCTTGAACCTCATTTACATTTTTCAAACGACACCACATACCTGGTTAATTTCTGGGCAAGCTGGTGTACACCCTGCGTTGAGGAATTACCCGCTTTCGAGAAGATCGGTGAGGAATACGGGAGTGAGAAGCTCAAAATCCTCCTGGTGAGCCTTGATTTTCCAGGCCAGCTTGAATCCAGGCTGATGCCCTTCCTTGAAAAAAACGGGATACGCTCCCAGGTCGTTTTGCTCAACGACCCGGACGCCAATAAATGGATCGACAGGGTTGACCCATCCTGGTCCGGATCGATTCCCGCAACACTGATCTATAACATGGACAGCCGGATGTTCCATGAAGGAAGCTTTACCTATGAAGAGCTAAAAGCCATTGTTGAACAAAAATTGAATTGAAGATGAAGAAAATCACATCATCCATTTTAATCCTGCTGGCGAGCGCATCCCTGCTTCTGGCCGGCGGATATGAAGTTGGGGACAAAGCCTCGGACTTTAAACTCGAAAACATCGACGGTAAATTCGTAAGCCTTGCGGATTTTCCCGATGCCAAAGGATTCATCGTCGTGTTTACCTGCAACGGTTGCCCATATGCCAAGGCATACCAGGACCGGATCATCGAACTGGATAAGAAATACAAATCCATGGGGTATCCCGTCGTTGCCATCAATCCCAACGACACGGAGCTGAAACCTGAAGATGACCTGGCCGGCATGAAGGACAGGGCGGAGGAAAAGGGATATACCTTCCCCTATCTGAAGGACGCCGAATACAAGGTTTTCAAACAATACGGCGCCACCCGCACTCCGCACATCTATGTGCTAACCCGCCGGAACGGCGATCTGGTCGTTTCCTATATTGGTGCCATAGATGACAATTACCAGGATGCATCTGTCGTGAAGAAGCCATACCTTGCCAATGCCATCGATGCCCTTCTGGCAGGCAAGGATCCCGATCCCAGCTTTACCAAGGCGATCGGTTGCACCATCAAGCAGAAATAATACCTGGGACATTAAAATTTTAGGTTTAGGGGTACCGGGGTGTTCGCGAAAGCGGCACCCCGGTTTTTTTATGGTGTGCCCGGGCGTCCGGTTATTTTCCAGCGGCGGGGATAAACCTCAGGGACTCCGAATTAATGCAGTAGCGCAGGCCGGTGGGAGGGGGACCGTCTTCGAAAACATGCCCGAGATGGGCTCCGCAGGTGGCACAGGTAACCTCGGTACGGATCATCCCGTGACCGATATCCCTGTGGTATTGGACGGTAGTATCCGCCCCGGGTTCAAAAAAGCTGGGCCAACCGCAGCTCGATTCGAACTTTGCATCCGATTCAAACAGGATGCTGCCGCATGCCACGCATGCATAATGCCCCTTCGCGAAAAAATTCCAGTATTTGCCGCTGAAGGGGGCTTCGGTCCCCTTTTCCCTTGCAATGTGGTACTGGGCCGGTGTGAGCACCTTTTTCCATTCTTTGTCCGATTTAACAACCTTGTTCACTTTCTTTACCTCCTTGTTCGTTAGATCATCCTTCTCTTTCTGGGCCATGGAGCATGCCCCGGCTATGGCAAAGAGCAGGACGGATGCATACAGTCTTATTTTCATCTGATTTAAAGTTAATTCCACAATCGGTTTATTGTCCGGCGGTATGCTTCCGCCTCGGTAGGGGTTTTCAAAAATACAAAATTTTTCTGCTATAATCCGCTTTGCAAACTTCGGAATATACCGGGGAAATAGACCGCTTCCGGCCACCAGATGGGGGTATCAATCCCATGATTTTTAAAGGGGAAATAGAGGGTTTATAAGGTGCCGTACGATATTAACAATTTGTTAATAACCCATGTTTAAACTGTGTTGAGATAAACCATCCGAATTATTTGTTATCCGAGTGATTTACGCCTATGTTTGTTTCTACCAAGTGAGAGATAAAAGGCTTCTCTCCAGGGTTAAAAAGCCCGCCCTGATCTTGCTCCGGCAAGAACTGTGCGGACCGGATCCGGAAAAGAGCAGGACCGTGAGGACCTGCCTCTGAAAGATCAACCCCGGAAAGACAGGCGGCCGGAAAAACCTCTTCGGAGGTCAACCGATTCGCTCCATCTCTTCAGGGCAAGATCCGAAAGGATCGATCTTTGAAAAGCTGGCTCTTCAGGGGATGCAGACAAGGAGTTGTCCGCGAGGCCAACCACCTGCTGCAGCCGGATCCAACCGCAGAACCTCCGGGTTCCGCAACCGGATCAACCTGATCAGAAGAGGTCTGGGGAAAGCAGGTTCGAAAGGGCCTGACAGAAACAGATCCGGGTTTCATAAAGAGGCATCCTCCGGGTTGTCAAACTGATGGAACGGTCATAATAACTGTAACTTGGCGCTGTTTGTCGACTACGGTTAACAAACAGCGGAATGGGGACTTTTTCTTCGCGAAAGAGTTCCCATTCGTGTTTTTAGTCCCGCCTGGTCAGCGAACCGACCCGGATCGCATATTTGCATAATTCCCTTTTTTCAATATTTTTGCAGATGCAGCTATAATGTTTAACCAAAAATCTGAGATTATGAGAAAACTTTCCAACTATTTACCTATTCTGCTGCTTCTTGCAACGTTAGCTTCGGAGTCCTGTTTCGGACAAAAGGTCATTCTGTACGTATACCGGGAGGACCCGATTTCCAACTTTGCTTCCGATGTGGACCTGAAAGATTCCCTCAAAACCTGGGGGTACGAAGTGGATAGCATGAGCAATGCAGATTTTGCCTCCCTTGCACCGACCTGGTCCCTGTACGACGGTTGCTTTATCCACGAAACGGCAAATTCAAGCGACATTGTTCCGTTCGCAACGCGGGATGAGTATCCTGTTCCCCTTGTCAGCACGGAAGGTTACGGTCCCCGTGCCGATCGTTGGGGCTGGCTTGATGATAATACTACCGAGTTTTACAATAACACGACCGGTTCGGAAGATGAACAGCACATTATCATCAAGGACAATTCCCATTACATTACCCAGATTTTCAACATAGGGGACGATGTGAAGTGGTCTGATTATTCCGGGACCAGGCAGGACGAATGGCAGGTTGGTGCCATCAAGGAAGCAAAAGTAGACTACGCTGCCAAACTGGCGGTAAACAAGGCTACCCAGAACCAGACTGGTTTCTGGAACCTGGTAACCGTGGAACCCCCCGAGCTTGATAATAAGGTGGCCTTCTGGTCCATCAGCGAGGTCGGGCTTAATGATTTTGACAGGGGACAGGAACACTGGGGTACGCCGGAATTCTTCACCATCATTCACAGGATGTGCGACTGGGCATACGATAATATGCCGAGTTCGGTACAAAACCTCAGGAGTGAATCCTTCGCCCTTGCAGCTTTCCCGAATCCTGCAACGGATCAGCTGACCATACGGTTTACAGCGCAAAGGCCGGGCACTGCCGTTGCGACCCTGTACAGCATGACCGGGCAGCGGATTGCCGTATTTAACAGGAATGCTGTTTCAGGGAGAAATGCAATCGAACTCTATGCTTCCGACTATGCACCGGGAGTTTACCACATTGGTGTCGAGATGGACGGACGCACCGAATACCTCAAGGTCGTGATCCGCTGATCCGAACCGCCGAATAAAAAAATACCGGGTCCCTTCGATCCGGTATTTTTTTTACCCTGCCCGTCTTCCCGGATTCCACCTCCTTCCGGCATCGTTGGACCGGCGCTGCAAAACATCGGTGCCTCCGGGATGTCAGAACGGCACTACATAGCTTCGCGATGTCAGGTGCCTTTTCTGACAATCCCTCCGGCATAACAGCCGCCTTGTCCAACGATACCATCAGGAGAATGAGTGGAATCAGGGAAGACGTAAGGCCCGGAGACTACAGGGGGATGTTCCCGTGCTTTTTCGGTGGTTTGGATTCGGTCTTGTTCTGGGCCATCTCCAGGGCCTGGATCAGTTTAGGCCTTGTATCGCGGGGCATGATGATCTCGTCGATGTAGCCCAGCTCGGCCGCCTTGTATGGATTGGCGAAGGTATCCTGGTAGGCGGCGATGATCCGTTTGCGGTCCCGCTCCGACTCGATCTTGTTCCGGTACAGGATATTGACCGCGCCTTCCGAGCCCATGACGGCGATCTCGGCCGTGGGGTAGGCCAGGTTCACATCGGCCCCGATGTGCTTGGACGCCATTACGCAGTAGGCTCCTCCGTATGCTTTCCGGGTAATGACCGTGATCTTCGGAACGGTGGCCTCCGAAAAGGCATAGAGCAGCTTTGCACCGTGCTTTATGATGCCCCCGTACTCCTGCAGGGTCCCCGGAAGGAAACCGGGTACGTCCTCGAAGGTGATCAGCGGAATGTTGAAGGCGTCGCAGAACCGGACAAAGCGGGCGCCCTTGATGCTGGAATTGATGTCCAGTACACCGGCAAGGTGGGCCGGCTGGTTGGCGACGATACCCACGGAACGGCCACCCAGTCGCGCAAATCCGACCACGATGTTCTTGGCGTAATGGGCCTGGACCTCGAAGAATACCCCGTCGTCTACCACGGCCGTAATCAGTTCCGTTATGTCGTAGGGCTTGTTGGGGTCATCGGGTACCAGCGTCTGCAGTTTTTCCTCCCTGCGGTCGATATCGTCCGTACAGGGTTTCACGGGCGGGTCCTCCATGTTGTTGGAAGGGATGTAGCCGATCAGTTCCCGGATCATCATCAGGCTCTGGTTGTCATCCTCTGCCATGAAATGGGCGACACCGCTCTTGGTATTATGGGTGGTCGCACCGCCCAGCTCATTCTTGGTCACGTCTTCATGGGTCACGGCCTTGATTACATCCGGTCCCGTAACGAACATATAACTGGTCTTCTTCACCATGAAGATGAAATCCGTAAGCGCAGGGGAGTATACCGCTCCCCCGGCACAGGGTCCAAGAATGGCTGATATCTGCGGTATCACCCCGGATGATTTCACGTTCAGGTGGAAGATATCGGCATACCCGCCAAGGCTCTGAACCCCTTCCTGTATACGCGCCCCTCCCGAATCGTTTAGCCCGATCACAGGCGCTCCCATTTTCAGGGCCAGTTCAAGCACCTTGACCTGCTTATCGGCGTTTGCGCGGCTGAGGGTTCCGCCGAAAACGGTAAAATCCTGCGCGAATACGTAAACCAGCCTGCCGTCGATCTTTCCGTATCCCGTTACGACCCCGTCACCCGGGATGAGGTTCCGGTCCATGTTAAAATCCCTGCACCGGTGTGTAACCAGCTTGTCCAGCTCCACAAAGCTGCCGGGATCCAGGAGTGCCTCGACTCTTTCCCTTGCGGTCAGCTTGTTGCTTGCATGCTGTTTTTCGATCCTTTCCGCACCGCCACCCAGTTCGGCGGCTCTGCTCTTTTCTTCGAATTCTTTGAATTTCTTCTCCAGTGGGTTGCTCATGGTATGGAATTCTATTCAATGGTTATCAACGGCTGGTGCCCTTCGATGGTGTCGTCTTCCTTGACGTGAATCTCCTTGATGGTTCCACTCTTGGTGGACTTGTACTCGCTTTCCATTTTCATGGCTGAAACGATGATCACGGTTTGCCCTGCATCGATCTTTTCACCCACCTTTACCGGTATCTTAACCACCTTTCCGGGCATGGGTGAGGAGATCTGGTTGCCCTCGTCTTCCAGTTCACCGCCTTTCCGGCTCATCAAATAACGGGTCTCGGCATCGATGATCTCCAGCTCGAAGGTCCGTAGTCCCGTTTGAATGCTGTATTTTTTGGAGGTTTCCCCCTGTGCAAGTTCCACCGTGTATGATTTACCGTCCAGCAGAAGGGAATAAATCCCGTCCTCGACTTCAACGATATCAACTTCATGAAGCTTGTCGTCGACCTTAATGCTCACCCTGTTATTTTCTCTGCCGACCATTTCCACCTGGGAGTACCGGTCATCAAGACGGATTTCGATTGACATAGCTTTTTTGTTTGTGAGACTTACATTCTCATTACGCCTTTCTGGCGGCCGAACTCTTTCCACGGCGAGCTTCCACCGTTGCTCTGAAAGGATTTAATGGACTGGAGTTTGTTCAGTTTATCGGTGTAGTCGATGAAGGCGGTGATGATGGCGACATCCTCGGCTTCGGCCTGGCCGTTTACGGAAACCGCCGACAATTCGGCCATGTTCTCGTCGATGAAATGAGTATTGTATTTTCCCCTGGCAAATTGCTTGTTCTCCATGATCCGTTCCAGGAAACCGATTGAGGTTTTTACCCCGGTGATCTTGTATTCCTTCAGTGCACGCTTCATACGGTTGATGGCATCCCTGCGGTTTTCAGACCATGTCACAAGCTTGGCGATCATGGGATCGTAATACAGCGGGATCTCAAATCCTGCGTATACATAACCGTCGGTCCGCACACCGGGTCCGCTTGGTTCGGAAATATATTTGATCAATCCGGGACTGGGCATGAAGTTTCTCTCCGGATCTTCAGCGTAGATCCTGCATTCGATGGCATATCCTTTCTGGCGAATGTCCGATTGCTTAAAGCTGATCTTCTCGCCGGAAGCGATCCGGATCTGCTCCTTCACCAGGTCAACGCCAACGACCATCTCGGTGATGGGGTGTTCCACCTGCAGCCTGGTATTCATTTCCAGGAAGTAATAATTGCGGTCGTTGTCCACCAGAAATTCAATCGTGCCCGCGCCTTCGTAACGAACGGCCTCTGCAGCAGCGACGGCATCTTTCCCCATTTTTTCTCGCAATTTGGAAGTCATCAGCGGAGAAGGTGTTTCTTCGATGACTTTCTGGTGGCGCCGTTGCACCGAACATTCACGCTCACACAGGTGGATCGTATTTCCGTGTTGGTCTGCAAGAATCTGGAATTCAATATGGTGCGGAGATTCAATGTATTTCTCAATGTACACCGAGTCGTCTCCGAATGCGGCAAGAGCCTCCGATTTTGCCGCCCGGATCCCAGGGAGAAGATCCTTTTGTTCTTTCACCAGGCGCATGCCTTTCCCGCCGCCCCCGGCGGATGCCTTGATCATTACCGGCAGGCCAACCTTCAGTGCTGTCTTTTCAGCTTCGGATTCATCCCGGATAGCCTCTCTGGTTCCCGGTACGACCGGCACTCCGGCGCGGACCATGGTTTCCCTTGCCGTGATCTTGTCCCCCATGGTGGATATGGCATGGGCGGAAGGACCGATGAAGATCAGTCCCTCTTTCCTACAGCGATCGGAAAATACCGCATTCTCAGAAAGGAATCCGTACCCGGGATGAACGGCATCGGCTTTTGTCGTCTTTGCCACCTCGATGATCTTGTCCATTACCAGGTAGCTTTCGGTGGAAGGAGAGGGACCTATGAAATGAGCTTCATCTGCATACCGGACATGTAGTGAAGACCTATCCGCCTCGGAGAACACTGCGACCGTCCTGATTCCCATCTCCCTGCACGATCTTATTACACGGACAGCAATCTCGCCTCTGTTGGCGATAAGAATTTTCTTGATCATAAAATTCCCTTACAGTACGTAAGCAAAGATTAAAAAAAAAAAGCGAAAGAACGGTAAAAAGCAGGCAATTTTAACGTCCTGGAATGCAGGTCTGAAACAGTATCCCGTTGTAAATTAATCCGATAGAATTGACTTCCCGTTTATGAACATCAAAGGGTGCTGATCCTCATTCCGGGGGAATTGCTAATTTTGAAAAACGTTATGCTTAACGGATTGAAGGTGCATATGAAACGATACCTTACGGGATTAACCGTTGTGCTGCTTTCTGCCGGGTTCTGCAATATTAACGGACAGGATCTGCCTGGGGAATGGGACTTCTTCGGATCCGATTCCGTCCTGGAACTAACCATGCACCTGGACATGGACAGCCTGCTTTCCGATATCGGGGAAGATCCGGCTTACCATAATGCTGTCCTGGCCTACATGGACCCCCGGGATCGGAGTCCTGTGGAAATTTCTGTCGATATCAGGGCGAGGGGAAATTTCAGGAAGAATCCTGCCAACTGTGATTTCCCGCCTCTGAAGATGAAATTTGACAAACCGGAACGGGAGGGAACCCTTTTCGGCGACATCAAGGACCTCAAGCTGGTTACCCATTGCCAGGGAGGGGACCGTCAATTCGAACAGTATTTGCTTGAGGAATATTTGCTGTACAGGACATATAATTTATTAACCGATTTCAGCTTCAGGGTGCGTCTTGCCCGGATTACCTATGAGGACCGGATGGGCGTCCATGATCCTCTAACCCGATTTGCCTTTTTTTTGGAGAATCCGGAGGACATGGCGGAACGGAACCGGGGCGTGCTGCTGAATATTGAAAGCGTTGAGGAGAAAAAGCTGGACCGCGTCCACCTGGCCCTCATGTGTATTTTCAATTATATGATCCTGAACACGGATTATTCCATTGGGATGGTTCATAACATGGAACTGATATCGGTCAATTACTTTGAGCCCCCCATACCGGTTCCGTATGATTTCGATTGGTCCGGTATAATCAACATTCCTTACGACTCCCCCTATGCGAACAACAAGACCAGGTACACCAGGCGGCGTTACAAGGGTCCCTGCTTGAAGCGCAAGGAACTGGAACCCGTTCTTTTGAAGATTAAGGAGAAAAGGGAAGAACTCTACAGGCTTTTCGCCGATTTTCCTTACCTGGAAGAAGAATTGAAGATCCGCAGCCAGCAGGAGCTGGACATGTTTTTCATTCTGATCGGGAGCAGGCGGCAAGTACGGGAGGAATTCATAAAGAACTGCAAGAAATAGAGGTTTTTAGGCCGGGTTTTTCCTCCCTGGAAGGTTATCAACAGCGGAGTGCATTTTGACCAATCATCTTATTTTACGGTTTTATGTAGAAATCGATGCGACCAAGCCTGGATTTCGAAATGCGAATGGATCATACCGATAACCGCTATTAACATATTCGCAACTTTTTAACATTCCCCCTAAAAGACAGTATATCAGTTTATTATACTGTATTTTGAGGTTTCTGAATTAAAGGCCGGTTCCTGCCTGGTTTCCTAATTTTGCGAAAGCATATATATTTGCGAATTCTTTTTACGGGATTACCGTTGGTTAATCTATGTAAAAGATGAAAAAAGTCAGATTCATAGCAATACAGATAGGACTGATCCTAATATTGTTTTTCTGGGATATCGGCTCCATCTTTTCGGACCGTAAAGGTTCGCATCCGGTGCAATCAAACGAGCTGGACAAAATCTCCGGAAGCATCCGGAACGATATGTCGTCCTTCCAGGGAACAGAGCAGATGGATAAGACCATTTCCGATTTCCTGGAGCGATACAAGATCAAGGGTGCCTCTGTTGCGGTTACCAAGGACGGACGGCTGGTCTATGCCAAAGGTTTCGGCTATGCCAACGAGGAAGAGGCCGAAACGGTTGAACCCAACCATGTCTTCCGGTTTGCAAGCGTTTCCAAGCTCATTACGGCCATTGCCGTTATGAGGCTGGAAGAGGAGGGGAGGCTGGACCTGGACGATAAGGTTTTTGGACCCCGGGGAATACTGAATGATTCCATTTACCTTGATTACAAGGATCCGAGGGTGGAGGACATCACGGTACGCCACCTGCTTGTCCATAAGGCCGGATGGTCGCGCTATTACGGAGACCCGGTGTTCATGCCGCACGTCGTTGCCAGAAGAATGGACGTGGATCTTCCCGTTCAGGCCAGCGATGTAATACGATACACCCTTACCCGTAAACTAAATTACAGACCGGGAACCCGCTACAGCTACTCCAACCTGGGATACCTGGTGCTTGGGCAAATCATTGAAAAAGTGACCGGAATGGATTACGAGGATTATGTCCAGATATCACTTCTGCAGCCCCTCGGGATCAGGGGCATGCAGATTGGCCGTGGCTATTACGAGGAAAGGGCCCCGAGGGAGGTACGCTATTACGAGATCTCGGGCAACCAGAAGGTGCTTGCCTTCGACAGCAGGGATACTTACGTAGCGCGCGTATACGGTGGAAACGACATAGCCCTGCTCGGGGCTGCCGGAGGCTGGATCGGATCGCCTGCCGATATGCTGAAACTGGCCGTGGCAATAGATGGATTCAATTCCAGTCCCGACATACTCCTGCCCGAAACCATAGCCCGGATGACCACCAGCAATGGAAGCCGTTACGACATGATCGGATGGAAAGGATCGGACGGGAACGGCACCTGGTGGCGGACCGGCACCCTGACGGGCACGTCCGCACTGCTGGTAAGGCAGAACAACGGCATTAACTGGATCATCGTCACCAATACAACGACATGGAAGCGTTCAAGGATCCACAGCGAAACCTCCAGGACCATGTTCCGGGCCATTTCCAGTGTCAAGGAATGGCCGGAATACGACCTGTTCGATTACCAGTCCCCCCTTGAACTGCCTTCGATGTATCTGACCCGCACGGAATAATGCGGTTGCCCTTAGGGTCCGGAGTTCGGTTTTATTCCTCTTCACAATTCACTATTTTTGGGTCTGCAACCGACCCGCGATGGACCAACTGTATGCCGAACAGGTTTCATTCGATTATGTTTATTCCAGCCAGATCGATCTGGTCATTGGCGTATCCGGTTACGAGAAGAGATGTCCCTACCTGATGGAACGCATCCGCCTCGGGAACGAAACCAAACTGGTCCTGGCCTTCGAGGAACGCAGCAACGAACTGAACCGGCCCCGGAACGATGAGATTTTCAGGGGTCTGGGATTCCGTTTTATTTCCGCTTCGGGTGACCGGGCACTGAACATAGAGGAACTTACCGCATTTCTTCCACCCGGGAAAAAAAGCGAACTGAGAATACTGGTTGATTATTCCTGCATGACCAAACCCTGGTATGCTTCCTTCATCGATTACTTCAGCCGTGCAGAAACTTCCTGGCGAAAGGTGGAGATCCTTTTTTCGTACACCCGTTCATCCTATATGGAGCCTAAAAAACCAAAACCCCTGCGCGTTGCAGAACCCCTGGGCTATGGATCCAGGGGAATGATGGCCGGAAAGCCCATTGCACTGGTGATCGGGCTGGGGTATGAGAAGGACCGGGCAGAGTTCCTTCGTAAGGCCGTAGACCCGGAAGAAACCTATTGCCTGTATGCAGACCCGACCAGCGACAGGCGGTTTGTGGAGAAGGTCTATATCAATAATTTCAAACTGATCGACAGCCTTCATAAAAGCCATGTTATCAGTTATCCGCTTGAAGACATGACCCGAACCCGGAATATTTTAACGGACCTCTGCCTCCAACTGCGCCTGAATTACAGGATCATAATGGCTCCCCTGGGTCCAAAACCGTTCGCCCTTCTGTCCATGCTGGTCCACTCCCGATACCCGGACATTGAAATCTGGAGGGTCGGGGCCGGAAAGCTTGAAAGCGTGTACGACCGAATACCCGAGGGAGAGCCCCTGGTCTACAGAGTTGAATTCGGCCGGGAAAACGGCTAGGCAAAGGTTCCGGCATCGGTATGCCGCGGAAGTTGCCGGCCGTTAAGAACTGCAACGGGTGCTATTTAGACCCGTTATAAATTAATAGAAGTTTCTTATATTTGCACCTCATTTAAGACCTCAGGATATGGCACCATTCGAACTTCAGATGCCCAAGCTGGGTGAGAGCATTGAAGAAGCCACCATCACAAAATGGTTCGTCAAGGTCGGGGACAAGATAGAGGATGATGATGTACTGCTGGAGATCGCGACGGACAAGGTGGATTCCGAAATACCCAGCCCCGTTTCCGGGACGGTAACAAAGATCCTGGTTCAGCAGGATGAGACCGTTGCCGTGGGGACCGTCATTGCCGTTATCGATACCAGCGGCGGGGATGTTGAAGCCGTTAAAGCCGGGACCGACGCCGGATCCGATGCCGGTCAGGCGCCTGCTTCCGAACCGGAACCCGAAACGGCTGTAAAAGAACCTGCCGAGACGGAGGAGGTGAAAACGAAGGCACCTCCGGCGGAACAGACCGCTACAGAGCCAAGCAGAAGCGGCGGAAAAGGACGTTTTTACAGTCCCCTGGTACTGACCATCGCCCGCGAGGAAGGGGTCAGCATGGAAGAGCTGGATACCCTGCAGGGCAGTGGAAAGAACGGAAGGGTACAGAAGAAGGATATCCTGAACTACCTGAAGTCCAGAAAGGAACCGGCAGCCGGCGTATCCGAAAAACCAACGGCAGCCGGAGAACCCCTTAGGGCAGAGGCCGGTAAACCGGCCGTATCGGATTCCCTGAGTGCCGGTGATGAGATTATAGAGATGGACCGGATGCGGAAGTTGATCGCCGAACATATGATACGGTCAAAACAGACATCCGCCCAAGTAACCATCATGATTGAAGCCGACGTCACCGACATCGTACTCTGGAGGAACCGGGTCAAGGATGAATTTTCCAGGCGGGAAGGGGAGAAGCTGACCTATCTGCCCATCTTCCTTGAAGCAACCATACAGGCCCTGAAGGAGTTCCCCATGATCAATGCCTCGGTGGACGGGGACCGGATCATACTGAAACGGGACATCAATCTGGGAATCGCCGTTGCACTGCCCAGCGGAAACCTCATTGTACCGGTGATCAAAAGGGCCGATTCCCTGAATCTGCTCGGCATCACCAAGGCACTGAATAAAGTTGCCGACGATGCCAGGAACAACAAACTCTCTCCGGACGATATCCAGGGCGGCACTTTTACCGTTTCCAATTTCGGTACCTTCCGTAACGTAATGGGAACACCCATCATAAACCAGCCACAGGTTGCCGTCCTCGCCATCGGTACCGTTGAGAAGAAGCCCGCGGTGATCGAAACTTCGACCGGGGATGTGATCGGTATCCGGCACAAAATGTTCCTTTCCCTGACCTACGACCATCGTATCATCGACGGCGCTTACGGGGGGGCATTTCTGCGGAAACTGGCGGATATACTCGGAGC